>WJLO01000042.1 GCA_014728425.1 Minisyncoccota bacterium
TACAAGAGATGCTTAAAAGTCCTAATGCTAACAAGATTGGCGAGTTCTCTTTAACTGATGCTAGAATGTCGCGCATTACTCAACCTATGGCGGAGACGCTTTATGACGAAAACATTGGGGGACCTTATGGCAATACTCATTTGGCAGTTGGCATGGCTTATAAAGATTGTTATCGGGGTGATGCTAGTAAATTAACTAAAAAAGACTGGGAAAAGCGTGGTTTTAATGATGCTGCTGAGCATACAGATATTGTGTCTACTACTGATCGCACTGTTGTGGCCCGGTTGGTTGATGATTCAGAAAAAATGATTTATCAAGATGGTAAGTTTGTGGTTTAACCAGTGAACAATTACCCAAAAACATTAATTTAACAGCTTTAGTTTAATTATTTATTAATTATGATTATTAAGTCACCAATACAACTACGTCAGTATCAACAACTAGCAGCTTTGTCTACACAAATTCTGGATCAACTTCGTCAAGCTATTAAGCCAGGAGTAACTCCGTTAACTATTGATGCTTTAGCAGAACAACTTTGCAAGCAGCATCAAGTTCAGGCTACCTTTAAAGGTGTTAAAGGTAAAAAAGGCCCTTACCAACACACTACCTGTATTTCAGTTAATGACACAGTGGTCCACGGTATTCCTAATGAACAGGCCTTTGTGAAAGGTGATTTGGTTAAGGTTGATTTTGGTATTAAAAACAATCAACTTACCACTGATCATTGTTTTACAGTAGGAGTAGCAGAGCTCAGTACTGCAGATAAAAAACTAGTTAAAACTACTAAAAAAGCTGTGCAAGCAGCAGTAAAGTTGGCTAAAGTTGGTCAAACCACTGGTGATTTGGGCCATGCTATAGAGACCATGGTTAATCAAGCAGGTTTTAAAGTGATTAAAGAGTTTGTTGGTCATGGTATTGGTCAGCAACTGCATGAGTCACCACAATTACCTGCCTTTGGTAACCCAGGCCAAGGTGAAACATTAAAGCCTGGTATGGTGTTATGTATAGAAGCCCAAGTAGTGGCTGGCAATGGTCAGGTTTATTTTACTGATGATGGTTGGTCAGTTAAGACTCAAGACGGTAGCAAAGCAGCCATGTTTGAGTACATGGCGGTAGTGAGAAAATCTCGACCATTGCTACTGACCAAGACTCTAAACTGGCCGATTATCACAAATTCGTCTTGAGTTCTAGGTTAAAATCATTGATAATAGGAAGATCACAGCGCCTTCAATTATCAGACTTTATTGGGCAATAAGATTTACTCAAGTTAATCTTAAAATAAGTCGATTTAATAACAAGCAGCAAGATCGGAGTTTATGGCGAGCAAAAAACTTCCCAAAGCATTAGTAAAAGATATTGACAAACTGCTTAAGCAAGCTAAGCAGCAGGGTTTTATTACCCAAGATGAGGTCTTGGAGGTTTTTGTAGAACCAGAGCTGTATTTGGCAGCTTTAGATGATTTTTACGATCAGGTTTTAGATAACAATATTGATATTTTTGAATCAGTAGCAGATGAAAAAGATCAAGATGATGAAGATCTTTTAGAACAAGAGTTGGCAGATTTAACTGGTTTGAAAAAAGTGGGAGTTTCTGATCCAGTTAGGATGTATCTTAAGGAGATTGGTCGTATCTCCTTGTTAACTAGAGAAGAAGAGATTCGCTTGGCACAAGAGGTAGAGGCTGGGAGTTTAAGAGCTAAAAAGCAGTTAATTGATGCTAACTTAAGATTAGTGGTCTCGATTGCCAAAAAGTACATTGGTCGAGGCATGACCTTTTTGGATTTGATTCAAGAAGGCAACAAAGGGCTAATCAGAGCAGTAGAAAAGTATGATTGGACCAAGGGTTTTAAGTTTTCTACCTATGCCACTTGGTGGATTCGTCAAGCTATTACCCGTAGTATTGCTGATCAGGCCCGTACCATTAGGATTCCAGTACACATGGTTGAGACCATTAACAAGCTGATGCGGACCGCCCGGCGGTTGATGCAAGATTTGGGTCGTGAGCCTACACCAGAGGAGATTGGCAAAGAGATGGACATGGACCCAGAAAAGGTTCGGGAAATTCTCAAGATCTCACAAAACACTACTTCTTTAGAAACTCCAGTTGGGGATGGTGAGGATGACAGTATTTTAGGTGATTTTATTGCTGATGACAAACAGGTTTCACCTTATGACGCCACTAGTCAGCAAATGCTGCGGGAAAATGTGGATGAAGTTTTGGAGGCCTTATCTGATCGTGAGGCCAAGGTTCTACGGATGCGTTTTGGTCTTAAGGGCGATCAGACTATGACCTTAGAGGAGGTTGGTAAATACTTTGGCGTGACTCGAGAGCGGATTCGACAGATTGAAGCCAAAGCTTTGCGGAAGTTAAAGCACCCCAGTCAACGTAAAAAATTGCAAGATTTTTTGGATTAACAAGTTCTTCTTATTTCTTCAGTTTTGTTTTATGATAAGTTTTATGGCTCCAACAATTAAAACTGGTTTGGTGCAGTTAATTTATTTTACTTGGCTGCATAATGATCAGGCCCTAGCATTGTTTATTGGGATTATGATTACAGCAGTGTTGCTTTTTCTGCGGCCTAAACGGATAACTATGTTTTTTTTGCTGGGCTTTGTGTTTTTGTTGGCGCGCTTTGAGTATCTAAAACATATTGCTGATCCTTTGCACGCACAGACTTTAAACACCGTGGTCCAAGAAGATGGACATTTTCGCGCTAGAAAATATTTAGATTTATTTTTTAATGACTTAGTGCCGCTTGGTTTATATTTGGTGGGTTGGGGTAGTTTGCTTTTGGGAGTGATAATGAGTGGTTTGCAGGGCAGGAAACCAAAGGATTAGCTTTGCAACTTTGCTCTTATCTTGATAAAATTCCTGTATTAATAA
>WJLO01000043.1 GCA_014728425.1 Minisyncoccota bacterium
AAATTTGTAACTTAGCCAATTACTTTCAATCTCGCTCACAACCAGTTCAGTTTTATCATGGCGGGCTAGCAACTAACCAACGCAGTCAGCTACAAACTCGATTCATTAATAACCAAACCCCAGTCATTGCTGCCACTAATGCTTTTGGCATGGGTGTAGATAAGCCAGATGTTAGATTTGTGATTCACTTTAATATTCCAGGCAATTTAGAAAACTATTATCAAGAAGCTGGTCGAGCAGGACGTGACCAACAACCAGCTGATTGCTATTTACTGTTTCAACCTCAAGATTTGCAAATCCAGCTAGAATTAATAGAACAAACTTATCCTGCTAAAACTAATTGGTTAGGGCAAGATCAAAGTCATCCCAGGCGTAAAGTCGAGCTAAAAAAACTACAAACCATGATTAAGTTTGCCACTACCCAAAACTGCAGGCAACAAATCCTGCTCAAATACTTTGGTGAAGATCAGGCGGTTGAGCACTGTAATCATTGTGACTGTTGCTTAGCTATTCAAAATCAGCATCAACTTGCTGAATCAGCTCATTAAGCTGCTCCACATCATTGAGTTTACATGCGCTCCACAAACCTAAGCCAGCTTCACGAGCTTGTTGCTCTGCTAGTCGTAGTTGCTTCTGATAAGCCACATCTGGAGGGTAGCTACTAGCAAAAGCATATCCTTGAACCACCAACTGTTGGTTAATCATTTGTCCATCCAGCCACACATAGCGCAATAATCGCCCATAACGATCAGTGTCATTAACGTCTTTTTCTAAATAAACAACTTTATTTTCTACTAACTGTTGATTATGCTGTGCTGCTTCCTGGCCAAAACATTCCTGACCCACTCGAGGGTCTTTAGTCTCAGGAGTATCAATCCCAATATAACGAACTTTACGACCATCACTAAGTTTAATAGTATCACCATCAATAACTTCAGTAACCAAAACCTTTTCAAAACCACGTTCATCCACTTGGCCTAAAACAAACTGGTCTTGTTGCAGCTGCTGCCAAAGCTGAAATAAAGAAAAAACTAAGGCTATACCTAAAGAAACTAAACTCAAAAATTTTTTTGCTCGACGTAGCGAAAACTTAGCCATACTTTCAAGATAACGCAAAGAGCAAAGAAACTCTAGTACAACTTAATAAACACCTACTGTCAATTAAAAAATGACGCCTTTTATCTTTTTTTAGAACTAAAAATTTATGTTCTGAAGCTTAAAGTTTTAATCACTAAGTGAAAGCGACTGATACAGCTTGCCATCACTAAAGCCTTTTTTGCGATAATACTCGCGCGTGCCCATAGCCGAGATTACTGCTAAGCGCTGATAGCCTTGAGCTGTAGCAATTTTTTTTGCTTGTTTAATCAATTGAGTACCAAAGCCAGAGTGCTGAACCTTGCCATGACCCTTTTTGCCTAAAGACACAGCTGGGCCATAAACATGAATCTCGCGAATCACAGCACTGTTTTTTAGCTCGGGCATAAAACTAGTTTCTTGAGGCAAGCTCAAGCGTAAAAAAGCTAAAAGCTTATTATTTTCAGTCACAAACTGTAAAAAAATCTCTTTAGTTGTGCTAGTTTGATACTTGAGTTGTTTTAATTTAACTTTAGCTGATTGCCAGCTTTGACCACGAATCTCCCGTGCCCGAATATCTTGGCTTTGCTGACCTTTTTTTGCTAAATATTGCTGAGCAATTTGGCGAAAATTAGTTTTTTTATTACCAGCCACAATATCTGCTGAAGAAATATCTCTAATCACCCGAGTCAGCCGACAATAGCCAGGAGTATATTGTAAACAAAAACTCACCACTGCTAATAACTCATCATAAGTATAAGGTTGCCATTTGCCTTGTTGATAATACTGCATTAATTCAGCAGTCTCTAATAAACTACAAGGATAAATCTTAAGCTCATCTGGTTTAAAACGGTGATCATTAAATAATTTTAAATAATCCTGTTGATCTTTTTTAACATTTGAGCCATATAAATTTGCCATCCAATGAGCATGAATCTTAAACCCTGCTTGGCGCAGTAACCTAAAAGCTTGAGCAGTTTGAGTCACATTATGGCCACGATGGTTTAACTGTAAAACTTTATCAACCAGGCTTTGCACCCCTAATTGAATCTTAGTTGCCCCTAACCGACGTAGATTAATAACTTGTTTTTGGTCTAAATAATCCGGTCGAGTTTCTAACACCAAGCCCACACAACGAAGCTTAGCAGTTTCATTAAGCTGTTGTTGTTTTTCTAACTCAGCCCAACTAGCAGTCTGCCACTGATTAACGCCAAGTTTTTTTTCTGGCGCTAAATAACATTGTTGAATCACTTGATTGTAATTTTGTTTCAGCTTACTGCCCTTAAGTTGTCGAGCTTGAAAAAGCTGCTGATTTTGCTGCGGGTCATTACTCCGGCCTAGCTGTTTACTCAATTGCTGATACTTTTTTGTTAACTCTTGAACTTGAGAACGAGCCAATGGTTGATCAAACTGATTTAAAGCTTTCACGCATTGAGTAATAAACCAGCGCTGATAGGCTAGAGGATAGAACGACCAAGTGCCTCCTAAAATAATAAGTTCCACTTTATCAATGCTGTGACCCATGCTCTTAAATGCCTGCAAGCGATTAAAAACTTGCAAATAAGGATCAAACCAATTGCGTTCTGCTCGCTGAGCCCCAGGCTCATCTGCTAAATAACTTTTAGGCATGCGAATATCATTAGGACAAAAAATACAGTTACCAGGACAAGGAAAAGGTTTAGTCAAAACTGTCACTGGGGTCACTCCAGAAATAGTACGCACTGGTTTCATGCGAATTTGCCTAACAAACTGAGCATCATATTCAGGCAAATCACCTTGATCAGTCAGTTTTTTGTAGCCAGTGATAATCTCTGTTTTGGAAAATAAATTACCATCTGCCTTAGGATATTTCTTCTGTAGCCGAGCCAACTGCAGACGAGTCACTGGCTGACTAGCCAGTAATTTTTTTAACAATTTTAATAACTGGGTTTGCTTAGCGGTATAATTAGTGGTAGCTGACATTAGCTAATATTATACCGATCAAGGACAACATGAATAGCAACACTATTAAACAACTTAATCAACTCAATCAGCAATTTTATCAAACTATAGCCCCAGACTTTAGTGACTCGCGTCAGTACTTTTGGGCAGGTTGGCAACAACTAGGTCAAGAGCTTCCTTTGAAAAACTGGGCTAACAAAACCATTAGAGTTTTAGATTTGGGCTGTGGTAATGGTCGATTTGCTGAATTCTTAGCCCAAACTTACCCTCAATTAAAATTTGAGTATTCTGGAATAGATAACAATGATTTTTTATTAAATCAGGCGCAAAAAAAACTACATCAGCTTAAAAAACCTCATCAATTGCTTAAACTGGACTTAGTGGAAAGCTTGATAAATAACAAACTAAACTCTCAACTTAAATCAACCAAATTTGAACTGATAGTGGCTTTTGGTTTATTTCATCATCTGCCAAGTTTTACTTTGAGGAAAAAGTTGATCAAAGTGATGGCAAAGTTGTTATCAGCAAAAGGTTTAACTGTTTTTACTGCCTGGCAGTTTTTAAATGAACCTCGTTTTAAACACAAGCTGGTCAAACCAACCAAGCTTGGATTAGATCCAGAACAATTTGAGCCAAACGATTTTATCCTAGATTGGCAGCGAGGGAAAACTGCTTATCGCTACTGTCATTACTTAGATCAGCAAGAAATCAACCAACTTGTAACTACTAGTGGTTTAAAGTTAATTAGACAGTTTCAGGCAGATGGTAAAAGCAAACAATTGAACTTATATTTAATCCTCTCCAACAAAACAACTTTAAAAAATGATTAAAGCAAACACCAGTTATGCCTAATAAATGAAAAATCAGTGCTAGACAAGTAATTAAATAATCTGTATCATAATCTATCAGAATAAACTACAAACAGTTTTAAACTATGTCATCAGAATCAAAGCCTCAAAAATTTGCAGGAGTAAGGCGGGTAAGAGAGCAAGCATTACAACACATAGGCGAGCTAGCCAACCTACAAAAGGATCGTGAAAGTAGAGAAGGATCTGGAATCAGTCCTGAAGCAGCAACATCAATAATATTAAGCGAGAAATTCATAGTGTTTGCAGCAAATGCAGTTCTGCAAAATATACCAGCTGTGTTGCGCGCAGCAAAAAAAGCAACAAAAGACAAAGCACCTACTATGGATCCTGATCTTGCTAAGCTTGTTCTTCAAGCTGTTAATATTCCCACCAAGGATCCTGTATTAGATTCGCTCTGTCAAGCTCTGGCTGATGACCTTGATGAAATTGAAACATCCGCTTAGATTGATGACGTTAGCTTAAACTAAAACCATCAATCATTTGTATTATTAGTAGTATTGTAAGCCTAAAAACAATAAACCAACATTGCTACAACCAGCCTTTAATTAAAGCGCCAGTAGTAAAAGCAACCACCGCTGCAACACCCCCAATTAACAACATTTCAAGACCATTACGCCACCAACTACCTTTAGTTAATAAAGTCCGAGCACTCCCAATACCAAACAGTCCTATTGAGGTAGTCAATATTGATCGCCAAAACTGTTGGTCCTGAGCACAAGGGCAGCCAAAATAATTTAATAAATAGGGAAGCAGAGGAATTAATCCTGCTAACACAAAACTAACAAACATCACTACACTACCAGATACTACCTGCCAGTGCAAACCTTGACTAGTTTTTTTTCTAGCTCGCGCCTCAGATTTCTCTCCTAAATAATTGCCTAATGACATGCTTAAAGCATCTGCAGCAATATTAGCAAAACCTAAAATCAACACAACTTCTGTTGATAGTTTGGCCCCAGTAACTCCGGCCACCACTGCAAAAGTAGTCACTATGCCATCATTAGCTCCAAAAACTGCCACATTTAGCCATTGCGAGTGAAGCTTTTTAGTCATGAGTTAATATTAGCATATTTGGTTGATCAATAATCGCGGTCAATGGTTTCGCTGAGCACTTTTACCAATTGTGAGTTTTTCCACTGACTATTATTGTAAATAATTCCTGGCCGGCTGCCCAAAATATGAGCAAAATAGTACTTTAAGGGAGGAAAAATCTTGGTCATGGTTCTGGCTTTTTTAACTTCAATCCAGTGAGCCTGACCCTCTTGAATCGCTGAGACAACCTTTGGTTGTTTGTCAAGCCTAGCTAAAAAAGAAAAAACAATATATACCTTACCAAGATCAAGATGATGATGCATTGCAATCGCTTTGAGTTTAATTTGTTTAGGACTAATAGTCACGGCTGTCTCTTCTTTGACTTCTCTCAAAGCCGCTGCTAAAGGATCCTCAGTGGCATCAATATGACCGCCTGGTAGCGCCCACCAACCAGGAAATGACTTGACCTGATCACTTCGCTTAAACATTAGAAGTTGATCTTGATAAATAATATAAGCCTCGGCCACAAAAATCGGTTGGGCAACTTGGTGGAGATGTTTAGGATTGGAGGGGGACATGGTTTGTTTTATTTAACCCGGATATTTGATGGCAAGTGAATTAAGATGCCCGACTAGGATTCGAACCTAGATTAACGGCTTCAAAGGCCGCTGTCCTGCCATTAGACGATCGGGCAATGAATTTAAAGATATATTTTAACAAATCCTTATTAATCTTGCAGAAGGAAACTCCAGGTTGTGTTTGACAATTTAATCTTATATAATATAATTATAGGTATAAAAATCAATTAAACTAGATAAAAAACAATCATGCTAAACAACAAAAAAATGAAAAAGTTTAAAAAATCATTAACAAAACTTCATCCCAAAAAGTATTGGCGAATAATTAGTTTTGCCTTACCAGTACTAATGGGGGTGTTAACTTATTTATCTCCAGATCTATTTTTAGCAGGACTAACCCTGGTTAGTTTAATATTTGCTATTATCTTTACTATTCCTTCTTTATTAGCAGGAAAAAGCTTTTCTTTAGACCGACAAAAACACAACCAAGCTTTGGTCAACCTCAAAAATAGTTCCTTGAAAAAAACTCAACAAACCTTAAAAAAGATAAAAAAGACTGATTTAACTAATAAGTTAACACGAAAAAAGAATCAAACTAAAAAGCAGCTTTTGGCCGCTATTGCTTTAATAGCAGTAGCTTTTTTCAGCCTAACTGCTTGGTTTAGCTACCAAACTATTTGGCAGCTAACCACTACCAATCCTCAAACAAATTTATTACTCAGCTATTATCAAGCTCACTCCCAACAACTACAACACCGCTGGAGTGACACTGCTTTGCTAATAACTATTTTGACTATTATTTTAGTAATTGGCCTGAATAAAACCACCAAAAACAATAACAAAGCTCAGCTTAACAAACTGCAAACTTTGCTTGCCAGCATTACTATTGTTTTAATTACTGGCACCTTAGCTTTTCACACTGCCTTAGCCATTGCCTTAGGCAGTGCAGTTGCTGAACTGCAAGTTCTGGCTCAAACCATTAAAACTGATCCTCAGGCTGCTGGTATTTATCAGGGTCAAGATCAAGTCCGCGACCAATTAGAAAAACGAGAACAGATGCCTCAACTAGTAAGAGCAGCAGACCAACTAGATCAAGAAATCGTTAAAATTAACTTTGCCAATCGAGACCACAAAAGTCAATTCTACAATCAAACCATTATTAGCCAAGTGCCAGCTCAACTTTGGCCAGAGATTCAGTTGCCAGAAGCTAACTTAATTTTGTTTGGTAATAACTTAGTTATCAAAGAAATCAGAGAAGAAGAGATTGAGCACATCAGTCCTACTTTGGGACGACTGTTGGTGAAAAACTACTTTGCTCGCAGCATTAAAAATACTCCCAACTTTGATGCCATTGGCAGACAAGACTATCTAAAATACCGCGACCAACAAATCAATGATCAACTGGCTGAAATCGATGCTGATATCCAGGCCATTAACAGTAAAATTGCTGGAATTCGTAGCAGCATGACCAACTTAGTTTATCAATATATCCGCGGCGAAATCTCTTTTGACCAAGCCTTAAATCGTTATCGCAGCTACCAAAACCAAATCTCTAGTCTCAACAGTGAAAAAGCTTCTTTGAGACAAATGAAAGAAATTGTGGCAGCTCAAAAAGATCGAGCTCCTTATGAGCTAGGGATCTTTTTGCCAGACGAAGACAACGCTATTAAAGTAGTAATTGACCTAATTAAAGGAAACTCCATTGATGAATACTTGGCCACTCTAGTGCACGAATACTTACACTATACTAGTTATGTTGATGAGGAACGCCGCTTACCCTTGTTTTTTGAAGAAGGTTTAACTGAATATTTTGCTCGTAGAGTAATGAAGCAAGAACTTGATGTTGATACTCAAGTGGGTTATCGCTTAATTGTCAAGATTATTGAGCAAATGGCTCAAGACATTCCTGAAGAGGAGCTAGCTGAAGTCTACTTTACTAAAAACAAAAACAAGTTGATAGAGTTGCTAGATGAAGCTTATGGTCATGACTTTTATGCTGACAGTGAATACCACTTTGTCATGATATTTTTCTCCGGCAAAGAAGAGGCTTTAAAACTAGCTAATGACCTCATGCACGAAATTGGCGGCGCAGAGATTAAGATGGCAGATATTGATCCTGACTATCAACAATAACAGTTTACTGCTTAACTAAAGCTATTCGCTTTCATTAGTGCTATCTTCATCAGCCTCAGCTGCTGAGTCATCACTAGCTTCTTTTTTAAACTCAATATGATAGCTCTGATCTTGACTATCATGACAAGTAAACTTCACATACTTATCGTCTTGAGCAAAGTTAATAGTCTCTGGCTTATAAAGCTCGCTAACTTGATCTGCCTGAGGCGAAATCTTAGCCAACTCAGTTTGCAGGGCTGC
This sequence comes from Minisyncoccota bacterium, assembly GCA_014728425.1. Taxonomy (GTDB): domain Bacteria; phylum Patescibacteriota; class Microgenomatia; order UBA1400; family PJMF01; genus WJLO01. The sequence continues at coordinate 7,868 of WJLO01000043.1, forward strand.
AAAATCAGTTGCCTGTGGATAATCATCCTTCATTTCGCGATAAAGATCAGTCTTGTAAACGTAAAAATAACAAGCCGCCAGATCTGTTTCCCAATTATTAACCGGCTCTAAAACTGGATAATTCCCCAAGTTTTCTTGTTTAAACTGTTGTAGCAATTCTAACCTTTTTATCAAAGACTCTGCCAATTGCTTTTTAATCTCTAAATCTCGCTCGCCGCCCTCATCAGCAATTCGATCTGCATCAATTCCCTCTAAAGCAGCCACGTCATCACCAATACGAGATAACTTATAAACTGCTGATTCTTCATCACCAGCTACTAAATCCTTTACTGCCAAATAGCTAGTTTTAAAAAACTGCTTTTGTTTCATTAAAGCCTCATGGCCATAAGGATAAAGCTCTTTAATCTCATCCTCAGCAATAAATTTAAAATCATCACGGGTATATTTTTCTAAAGATGCTAGATCACCAAAATAGTCAGAAACAGCATCATCGTCCCGTAAACCCCTAGTATCCATCATATAATTAGCTAAAACAGCAGCATCTTTACCTACATCTAAAGTGTTTTCCATAAACTTAAAGTAAACTAAACCGCGGTTCATGTCTTCTTTTTCTGCTTGATAAAAACTTTGCTGACTATTAGCTAGGTTTTTAATAAAACTAGCTTTTTTGTTCAGTAAAAACTTGGTCTTGTTTTGAGCATAGTTTTGATACTGTTGTTGATGATCATCAAGCATAGACACGATGGTGTTTTGACGATCATAAATTACTTGCAAATCACCTTTAACTTTATCTACCTCAGCAGCAATCTCATCAATATCAAACTCTTGATCTGCAGACTTTTGGTCATCGTCATCATCAGGAAAAAGCTCTTTGCTTAACTCAGTAACCTCTACAATAGCTTGCAGTTCATCTTTCATGGCTTGGTTATGAAATTGAGCAAAAGTTTTTAAGGTTTTCCACTCATAAAACTTATAACTAACACCAGCTATCACTGTAGCCACGAACACCAACAATAACACAATACGCAAACTAGCGGTTAAACCATTAGTTTTCTTTTTAGCTGGTGTTTTATTAGCAGTCGATTCTGTGGGAGTCTTAGGTTTGCTTGATTGCTCAGTGGTTGCCTTAGCCTGAGAGTTTGATTTGGCAGGATTCATAAATTTCCTTTCAGAAAATTAGCTTCATTATTAACAATATTTTTACTCTGTTGCAAAAAAAACTCTCTTAAGAAGCAAGATTTTATTAAGCAACAGATCTATTTTAAATAATTTTTTTTCTAAATACAATAACAAACCGGGCAAACAACAAAACAAAAATCTCATTAACAAAACTTTTAAAGATGTTATTATGTTACTATTGTCAAAGGTATCTATGCCGGATAAATACACCGCCACTTGGGTGTCACACACTTCTATTAATGATTTTCTGCAATGCCCGCGGGCTTATTATTTAAAAAACGTTTACAAAGATCCCCACACTAATCACAAAATCCAACTCATGACCCCTCCTTTAGCTCTGGGACAGGCAGTGCATGAAGTAGTAGAGTCTTTATCTGTTTTGCCAACAGAAAAACGTTTTCAAGAATCACTAATTGCCAAGCTTGATCAAGTGTGGTCAAAAATCACTGGCAAAAAAGGTGGTTTTAGTAATCAAAGCCAAGAGCAGCGCTATAAAAACCGGGCTGAAGAAATGCTTCGTCGGATAATGGACAATCCCGGACCCCTAAATAACTTGGCAGTTAAGATTAAGGCAGATCTGCCTCAATTTTGGCTCTCATCAACTGATGAAATCATCTTATGCGGTAAGATCGATTGGCTAGAATATTTACCTGATGAGGATAGTGTACATATTATTGACTTTAAAACCGGCAAAAATACTGAAAGTGAACAGTCCTTACAACTACCAATTTATCATCTCTTAGTACACCATACGCAAAAACGGCCAGTTAGTAAAGCTAGTTACTGGTATTTGGCTAATAGTGACAAGCTAGAAGAAAAAAAGTTGCCAGATCTAGATCAAGCTCATGAACAAGTTATCACTATTGCCAAAAAAATCAAAACTGCTCGCAAACTTAACCACTTTAAATGCCCCAAGGGAGATCGAGGCTGTTTTGCTTGTCAACCAATGGAAAAAATCATTCAAGGCGAGGCAGTAAAAGTCGGGGTTAATGACTTTAATCAAGACATCTATGTTTTAAACTCCACAGATCAGCAGCCTGCTAGCGAACAAAGCTATATTCTTTAGCTAAAGCCTGACCTACTAAATCTGCTGGATCAATCAAGTTAAACATAAGCTTTGGGTTCAGTTGGGTCAAGCGCTCAAAAGCAAAAGGCAACTCTGTACAGCCTAAAATCACAGTGCTAATCTTCAGTTTCTTTAACTCTTGGGCTAACAATAATAACTGTTGGTCAAAAATTGCTTGATCAGTTAACTCACCTGAGTATTGAGGAGCAGTGCTAACATCTGAGCCCTGAATAGCTTTTACCCGCCAAATAATCTCCTGAACTAACTCTGCCAATTTAGCCTTATCTAGAGTATATAAAGTTTGGAAATATTTTTTTGACAAGCGTTTAGTTAGCACTGTAGTACCTAAAAACAAGCCTGCAGTTGACTGCTTCATATTACGCAACAACTGCAAAGTTGTGACTAATTGAAAGTCTTGGCCACTAACAAAACCCTGAGCTTTGAGCTTTTCTAAAGTAGGGTTAATAAAACTCACTAATGAAAGAGTGTTGCAAGCTAAAGTAATATATTTAAAATGATGCTCAGTAATGATTTCTGCAATTAAAGCTGCTAGTTTATCTGCAATTTTTTTATAAGCTGGGTTTAAAATATTTTTTTTGTCTTTTTGGTTAACTACCCTGGGCCAAAAGGGATAATAAAACAAAGTTGGTGCTAATGCATAGCTATTTAAAGATCGAACAAAATCTTGACCGCTAGCAAGATCAGGAGTGATTACTGCCACTGGTAAATTAAGAGCTTTTTTTATCATCAGAAGCTAAATATTATATCATAAATACACATTAAATACATATCTATAGCAAAAACTACCATCTTTTTAGTATATTAAAAACCCTTAACTGATTTAAAGGTCAAATTTGTTAAAATGGCTTTGCCATGACTCAATTAATTGAGTTTTCCAGCCAACAACAAACTCTCCGAGCTTTACTTAATCCAGCCAAAAATAAGATTGGAGTGATTTTTTTGCCTGGTTATGAACGAAGCAGTGTGGATTACAAGTTCAAAAACATTGTGGATCAATTAAAAGGCCAGGTTAACTTGTTTCGCTTTGATTTTTCTGGCCATGGGATTTCAGATGGTTCGTTTGCTCAAATAACCAATGAAAGTTTATTAAACGAGATCAAACTAGCTTGCCAGGCTTTAAAACAACACTGCCTTCAAGTTAAAAAGCTTGTTTTAGTTAGTCACAGTTTTGCTGGCTGTTTGGCTCTAAAACATACTAAACAAAATCCTAACCACATTAACAAACTAGTGTTTCTTGCTCCAGCTTTTAACCAAAAAAACTACACCGGTTTTGGTTTACGCGGCGTATTCAAGTTGATAAACAGATTACCTGGCATAACTTTAGCAAGTATTTTATTGCTGAAAAATATCACCAATATGTACAACAACCCCGTAAACTTAGTAAAGCCCATATTCACTCTCAAGCTTATTGGTTAACTAATACCAAGCTAGATTATCAAACCGAGCTACAAAACTTTCCCTTAGATCTCAAACAGCTACTTATTGTGCATGGCACTAAAGATGAGCATGTACCTCTACAAAGCAATGATCGCTTGCCATCTGAAATTAAGATGATTAAAGTTATAAAAGGGGATCGCCACTTAGAAAAAGTTAATTTAGTCAAGCAATACCTAAGCCAAGTAATTGAGTTTATTTTAACTCCTTAAGCAGTGATTTTAGTTGTCGGCGGGCCTGCCACTGCTGCTTCAAGGTTTTTTGTTTTAATTGAGGAAGCTGCTGATGATAAGCCTGAGATTTTTCATTCTGATAAAACAAGCCGATCGGCAGCTTTTCTTGTTCCTGAGCCTTAACTAAAGCTGCTTTTTGATCTTGAGGATCATGTTTCTGAGTGGTCAAGTCATAAACCCGCTGTTGAAACCACTGATAAGTGTTGCGTTTATTAAACGTAGGACAAGGTTGAAAAATATCTACCAAAGCAAAACCAGGATGTTTAACTGCCTGTACTACTAGATCAATCAATTGTCGAGCATTACCAGCATAACCACGAGCCACAAAACCAGCATTAGCAGCCAAAGCCAAACTTAAAGGATTAACTGGTTGCTCGATCACTCCAGTGGGTGGAGGAGTAGTTTTAGTAGCAGTACCTTTATCTGTAGTAGGCGAGCTTTGACCAGTAGTTAAACTATACATTTGGTTATTATGCACTAACACTGTGATGTCATGATTGCCACGAGCAGCACTTAAAAAGTGGTTCAAACCCTCACCATAAGTGTCGCCATCACCAGCTACCACTATCACTTTAAGACGATGATTGGCTAGTTTGATGCCAACAGCATTAGCAATAGCTCGACCATGAAGAGCATGAAAGCCATAAACTCTATTAAAATCGGCCATGTTGCCACTACAACCTACACCATAAACAATTACTAAATCTTCATAAGCGATCTTGAGCTGTGCTACTGCTTGCTGCAATGATTTTAAAATGGCAAAGTTGCCACAGCCAGGACACCAAGTTGGCGACAAAGCCTGACAGATTTTAGGTATGGTTAGTTTCATTTTAACTTTAACTCCTTAATTAAGTCATTCACATAAAAAGGCCGACCATCATAACGACGCACTGAGTCTTTAATAACTAAACCGGTTTGTTGACGAATCAGTTGTTGAGCTTGACCAGTAGCATTGCCTTCAATCATCACTAATTTTTGGGCTTTTTGAGCTAGCTGTTGAAACTGCTTACTAGGGAATGGCCACACACATGGTAAATGAATAGCATTAACTTTTTTAGTTTTAGTTAGTAACTCCAAAATCACATTAGTAGTAGAACCCCAACTTACCAAAGTAACTGGAGCTTTTTTAGGACCTAGCAAAACTGGTTGTGGTATAGCTTGAGCAATACCTTTAAGCTTGCGCTGGCGCTTATCGATTTGTTGTTTAGTAAGTTGAGCATCTTCGGTAGCAAAGCCAAATTCATCATGATCATAAGAGTTAGTAACCTGCAAACCATGAGCTTGCCCAGGCACTGATCGTGGAGAAACTCCAGAACGAGTCAGTTTATAACGCCGATAACTGTCATCTTTGGGCAAATCCTGCTCCTTAACCATAGCATAGCGCTTAAGTGCATAGCTCAACTGAGGCTGAGCCATGGTTTGGTGTGACTCTAAAGCATATTTGTCGCTTAAAATAAATACTGGAATCTGGAATTTTTCTGCCAATACAAAAGCCTGTTGGGTCAACTCAAAGTGTTCTTGAATTGTTCCCGGAGTCAAAACTACTCGCTGAAACTCACCATGACCAGCACGCAGTACAAACTGCAAATCTGCTTGTGAAGTCCAAGTGGGCAGGCCAGTAGCTGGACCTTGACGCATACCATAAGCGATCACTATTGGCAGCTCAGTTACTCCAGCTAGAGACAAACCTTCAACCATTAAAGCAAAACCTCCACCAGAAGTAGCAGTCATGGCTCTTACTCCAGCATAAGCAGCACCTAAAGCCTGATTAATACCAGCAATCTCATCTTCAGTATGTTTAACCACTAAAGGATAGTGTTGTTGAGCTGCTGCCAAATAATGCATTAAGCTTGAAGTTGGAGTCATGGGATAACCACTAAAATACTGCACGCCAGCAGCAATAGCTCCCAAAGCCACTGCCTCATTACCATTGAGTAAGAGTTGTTTAGTTTGCTTACTAGTAACTTTAAACAATGGTGAAAGCTGAGCAGCTGCTGCATCATGGCCTATTTGTAGCGCAGCTAAATTAGCTTTGATTATTTTTTGACCCTTAGCTTGAAACTCCTCTTTGATCAACTTAGACAAAACTTTGCGTTTTAAACCCAAAACATAAGCAGAAGCCCCTAAAGCAACGACATTAGCAGCGATTTGCTGACTAGCTGCCTGCTTAGCCAAACTAAAAAATGGCAAAGGATAAAGCTTAGCTTTAAATTGAGGATACTTTTTTAAGATTGATTCATCAATCAAATCACTATTGTAAAACACTATGGTTCTGGCATCAATTTCATCTTGATGTTCCACAAACCCCTGTTGATGGAAAATAATTAACAGATCTAAACGACGATATTGACAATAAGCTTGTTTAGCAGCAGCATAAACTTGTCCTGTTTGATGACCGCCTTTGATTAAAGAAGGATATTCTAAATAATTAAAAGCTTGCCAGCCATGACGCATCACTGCTTTGGCAAGCAACTTAGCAGAAACCATCACTCCTTCACCGGCCTGACCAGCAATCTTCCAATTAAAAGCAGTTGCTGATTTAGTGAGCGAGTTTGCTGCCATTGAAGGCATTGTAATGAAAAGCGTGATTTTGGTCAATTAGTATGTAGTGATCGCACAACCAAACTAATGCGTGAATGCTGATTTATTTGTGTTTTACACAAGCTGCAGTAAAGCCTCAATGCATTATGCATTTTACAAAATATTTGCCATTAACTTATTAATCAGCCTATTTTGCTTTTTAATCAAGCTCGGTTTAAAATACCTTTATTATGACAAAGATCCTGGTCTTGTATGGCTCACTTACTGGCAATACTCAAAACGTGGCTGAAAAACTAACAAAAATTATCAAAGCTAAACAACCAAACATTGCTTTAAAAAACGTTGCTGAAGCTCAAGTAAATGAACTGCAAGATTATGATTATCTAATTCTAGGTAGCTCAACCTGGGATGATGGTCACCTACAATATGATTTTCAAAGTTTTTATGATCAGCTAGAAAGTAGCCCACCAGATTTAAATGGCAAAAAACTAGCAGTTTTTGGTTGTGGCGACACTGCTTATGAAAAATTTTGTGCAGCAGTACAGATTTTAGAAAACAAATTCACTCAACTAGGCTGTGAAAAAATCATTGCTGGCCTCAAGATTGACGGCTTTCCTGATGACCCTGCCAACCTCCAAGCTACTGAGCAATGGGGGAAAAAGCTCAGAGAAAAACTGGGATAGCTCAAACAAGCTTTTAACTAAACATTTACCCAAATAATTCAAGCTAACTAACTAGTTGCAAAAATATTGCAGGCAAAATACTTTATTACTTTTTTCTACTGTTAGTTTTCTTAACTGGCTTTTTTACTTTTTGCTGAGCCTTACTAATCGCTTTTGCTGCTTCTTTTTTAACTTCTTTAACCACTTTTTTAGGATCTTCTTCTAAATCCTTTTTTAAAGTTTGGGCTTTTTTGGCAGCCTTGGTTAAACCCTTTTTGGTTTTGGTCCGGTTTTCTTTTTTAGCCAAAAACACTGCAGCTGCGCCCATAGCCATACCAGTTAATAGTGTTAATAAACCTTTTGATTTCTTTTTTGCCATTGTCAACCTCCTTAATAAGCTGATTTCTATTTTAATTAATTTTTACAATTGATAGTGTATCTGTTGATCCAGGTTTTTTCCAAGCATCACCATGAATCACCAGCACTGTTTGACCCTTGCTAACTAGTTTTTGTTTTTTCAAAGCTTTGATCATCTCTTTTGGCTTGACTAAAACCTCTTTAGACCAATCTACTACCTGAGGAATTACTCCATATAAAACAGACATTGCCTGATAAGTTTTTTGATTGCTAGTAACTGCTTTAACTGGCACACGCGGTCTAAAGCGTGACAACAACTTGGCAGTAGCTCCAGTCTCGGTTAAGCAGATTACTGTATCAATTTCATCAGCTCGATGACTTAGTACATAAACTGCTGCATGAGCAATGCAAGCAGCATCAGTCTCATCTAACCAGTCTTCAACATCGGGAATTAGCTGTTGTTCATTAAAAGCCACAATCTTAGCTTGGGTAGCTATTGATTTAACTGGATACTGACCAATAGTGGTCTCTTCGGAAAGCATTACAGCACTAGTATAATCATAAACTGCATTAGCCACATCACTGACCTCTGCCCGAGTGGGACGAGGATGATCAACCATGCTCTTTAACATCTGTGTAGCAGTAATTACAGGCACCCCAGCATAACGACATTTGCTAATAATTAATTTTTGCCAGTAAGCTAACTGCTCAAAAGGCACTTCTACTGCTAAATCGCCTCTAGCCACCATGATCGCATCGCTAGCAGTAATAATCTCATCCAGATTATCTAAAGCAGCCTGATTTTCAATCTTAGCTACTATCTGAGCAGTAATCTTTCTTTTTTTTAACTCTTTTCTTAAAATTTCAATATCTTTAACATCTCGCACAAATGACAAACCTACAAAATCAATGCTTTCATCACTTAAACCATCTAACTGCACTAGATCATTTTTAATTAATGAAGGCATATCAATCACCACCCCTGGAGTGTTCATGGTTTTGCGATGCTGCACTGTAAAATCACTCAAAGCTTGAACAACCAAACGATCTTTAGTTTTTTTCACAATCTCAAACTCACATATACCATCATCTAATAAAACCAAATTACCCTCTTGTAAAGTTTCAATCACAAGCTCAGGAATCAAGATGAGGTTGTCATCACTACGATGCTTATTTGCAGAAAAAACAGCTTGCTCACCCTCTTTAAGTTCAAAACTAGCTTCACCTGGTAAATTAATACGAATCTCTGGACCCTGTAAATCCAATAGCACTCCCACTGCTATTTTCATTTTTTGAGCTACTTGGCGCACACGCTGAATTCGTTCTTGATGCCATGCTGGCGTACCATGTTTGGTGTTAAAACGAGCTACATTCATACCAGCACTAATCATTTTCTCGATCACTGGCTTTTCTTCAGTAGCTGGACCAATAGTTGCTACGATCTTGGTTAATTTATGAGGAAATAAAAAAGATTGTTTTACCATAATAACAGTAATTATACCTTACCAGAGATAATTCGCCAAATTATTAGATGAATGCTACCAAGCCACAGGCTCTCCATAAATAATTACCTTAGTGCCAGGATTGTTTTTACTAGCACGCACACTGTTTACCCCTTCGGGAATCACTGGATGAGCCCAATGATAAACTTTCTCTGCATGTTCGGTTTTCATATTAATACAACCATGAGACATAGGAGTGCCAAAATTATCATGCCAATAAGTGCCATGAATGCTATACCCCCTAGAAGGAGCAACTGCGTTATTAGCAAAAAACATCACATATGGCACATTGGGCAAATAATAGTAAGTTCTTAAAGCCCTAGACCCACCAGACATTTTAGTGTAACGAAACTTAGACCAAATAGTAAACTCACCAGTTGGAGTTCGTCCCCATTTTCCAGAAGAAATCATAAAATAATCAACCACCTCACCATCTTCGATCATGAATAATCGTTGGCCTTGTAAATCAATCTTAATCACTTTTTCAGCTGCTTCAGTAGCAGTAGTGCTTTCTCCCAACACAGTGGTGTCATTGCCCACATTAGAAGGCGCTAAACTAGTAGGTACTGTGACAACCCGATTATTAAAAACAGCCATGGTTTGACTAGCATCAAACTGACCATCAAGACTACGTGGATCAATCTCTCCCTGAGGAGAAATCAACATAGGTAAAGAAGTAAAATAAATTACTAAAACTATACCTGCGATCATCACTGCTGAGCCAGCTGCTAAAGCCAACCAGGTTTTGGTGATTCTAGTCATGAATGATGCTCCTCTTCAGCTGCCAGGGCTTCTTTTTTAGTGTGATGCACTGTGCCATCAGGATGATGAGCAGGTGAATAAATTGTGTACATCTTTAAAGCTTGACTCTGAGAGGTGTTAATCACATTATGTTTACTACCAGATTTAATCACCACTGCGTCACCGTCTTTAACCACAAATTCTTGACCATCAACCACAACCTTGCCTTCACCAGCCTCAAAACGAAAAAACTGATCATTATCAGGATGCGTTTCTAAACCAATCTCTTCTCCTGGTTTTAAAGACATCAACACTAACTGGCTGTGATGGCCAGTAAATAAAACCTGGCGAAAATCTTGATTAGCTACAGTAAGTTCTTCAATATTGTTGTGATATGCCTGCATAAGCTAGCTCCTTTTAATTAATTATCCTTGAATTTTATATTTAAATACTAGTATAACGAGATTAAAATAAATTTTTAACTGGTAGTTAAAAAATGCTACAATTTTTTTATGATTAATTTAACAACCAAGCATAGTTATCTCTTTGATCTTGGCTTAATCGGCTTTAGTGCTAGCCCGCTTTTGCTAGAACTGGTTACTTATCAAGGCCTTGTGGGTAATAAAATCAAAATCTCTGCTTTAGCGCTTTCATTAAGCATCTTAATAATCATTAAACTATTGACACAAGCTATTAACTATCAATTGCAAAGCAAATTATTGTTAATAGTTGGCACAATCTTATTACTAGCGGCAATTGGCTGGGGAATTGTTGAAGCCCAACACTATGCTAATTATGTTTTCAGCCAATATCATTTTCAATTTCCTACTTTGATTTCTTTAAGTGGAATTTTTTTAGTCGCTGGCGGGCTGTTCTTGAAGAAAAAAACTTGGCTTAAGCATGCTAAGCCATTGATATTTTGGAGTGGCTGGTTGGTGTTTCTGTTTGGAGTGGCTGCCTGGTTCTGCCCCGATGGTTGGTTTTTTGAGATTGTTAAAGAAGGTAATCGCATTGAAAACCTTCAATTTGCAACTTTATTACTCACTCTTATTCTCGGTCTTCAGGCTATTTTGCGCACCATTAAAAATCATAAAATCAAGCCAGGCTTAAAGTCAATTTACCTAGCAGTTTTAGTCACCTTTGCTTTGGGATGCGTTTTTTTGGCTGGCGAAGAAGTGGCTTGGGGGCAGCATTGGTTTCATTATGAAATCAAAAGTATTCAAAGCCAAAATCGTCAACAGGAAATTACTTTACATAATTCACCCTTAATGGCCAATGCTATTTTTAATCTTTATATTTTAATCGCTACTTATGGGACATTTTCTTGGTTACTACCTTGGTTGGTAAAAAAACTCAGCAGCAAAAATCTTAACAAATATTTTGTCTTTTTTACTGAGTGGTATACCATGCCTTACTTTTTAGTTTTATTGTTATTCCAAGCTCAACAAAAACATTTTGATGCAGGGGAACTCATCAGACATTGGGGTGAGTATACTGAGTTAATGCTTTATTTAGGCTTTTTTTGGATAGCCTGGCGGAATAAAAAAGTTTTGCAGTAAGAGAACCCTATCATACTTAAACGAGCTAAGTTTTTGATCACTATCCGAGTGAGAATGGGGAACTTCATTAACTGCTTTGATTTACTTGATATTTCTTTTAAAAAACCACGTATTAAAATTGCTAAGATTAAACTGATAATAATAATTAGGGGCAAGCTTAACTTAAAACCACCGATAAAAAACCACATTAGAAGAAAGAATATTAGCCAAGACCAGGTTGAGTAAGTTGACATCAAAGTCTCTACCGACTTGCCCCAAAAAATATTATGATCACAACTAACACCAGGAGCTTTAAGAAAACCCCTGCCATATAACTCACACCCCCAAAATAACTCACTTAAATAACTCATGGTCCACCAGGATAAAATATCTATAATAAAAAACAAGACAATTAATAGAACGATTTCTAAAAAAATCTTCCACCATAACGAAAAAATTATCTTTTTGTTAACCAGTGCTTTTGTCATAGAACCTTTAAAAAAATTGTTTTTAACAAAATTTGATATTACTATACAT
>WJLO01000044.1 GCA_014728425.1 Minisyncoccota bacterium
ATTAAAAGCTTATGTGGCTTTTTATCAACAAAAACCTATTGGTGTTAGTTTGCCACCTAAAGTAAAACTCAAGGTTAGTAAAGCTCAAGCAGCCATTGCTGGCGATCGGCAAAATGCTGGCAAAAAACCAGTGACCATGGAAACAGGCTTGATTGTGCAAGCGCCATTGTTTATTGAAACTGGCGAAACTTTGATCATTGATACTGAGAGTGGTGAGTATGTTTCCCGAGCGTAGAGATTGTTTCCTTACTTCTCTATTCAAGTGAAGGGTTTATTGTTATAATGTCATAATCAGGCCGCCTTGGGCGGACTTTGTTGACAATTTGGGTAGAAAATTTATTAAGCAACTTAAAATTAATCCGGGCCCGTAGCTCAGGTGGTTAGATCCGCCGGCTGGCGGACTTTTAAGCTGTGCAAAATGTATTTTACTTACGCAATTGAGAATACAAAAACAGCTAAGTTATACATTGGTCATACTATTGACTTGCAAGCTAGAATAAATCGACACAATGGTTTGTTAAAAAGCAAACCAACAAGCTATACTTACAAACAACAATCTAAAAAAGGTTGGCAATATATTTACGTAGAAGCTTATAAAACAAGACAAGAAGCAAGGATTAGAGAAAAACAGTTAAAAACTGCTCAAGGTAGAAAATTTATTAAGCAACTTAAAATTAATCCGGGCCCGTAGCTCAGGTGGTTAGAGCGACAGCCTTTTAAGCTGTGCGTCGTGGGTTCGAGTCCCACCGGGCTCACTTTAACAACACAACTATTTTAAAACCAATTCAAAATCCGTAGCTTAAGTGGTTAGATCCGCCGGCTGGCGGACTTTTAAGCTGTGCGTCGTGGGTTTCCGCCGGGGGTCGGACAGGCACGTCCCACCGGGCTTATAAAAAAAAGCTACCAATGGTATAGTAACTTAATGAAGTATAAAGTACTGCAATACTTTGAATGGGGTCGGCTCAAACTGGAAAAAGGACAAATTATTATCATAGAAAATAATAGTGATGGTACTGCCACTGTCTCAATTAAACACTATCCCGATAAATCACAAACAGTAAGTTCTCAAGCGGTTGATAGCATGGTTAATTTAAAGAGAATTAAAAAGTATTAAATTATAGATGATTGAAAAAGTGAAAGCACGTGATCCTAATGATGGCAACCGAACAGTAACTCTGAATAATGGTTTTCGTTTAGATGGATCGCCAACAAAAGATGAGGTGCAGATTGAAACATATCAGAATTGGTAGAACTGTTTTTCCTCATCCTCTCCTTGCAAATTTGTTAAATTTTCCGCATACTAATTAACAACCATCACAGTGTAAGTTATAATTAAGTCTGCCCTTATGTTAAACACCCATAAACTTCTATACATCTTACCAGATTTAGCCTATGTGGCTGAGCTTTTACCTGATAAAAAACCTAATACTTTTACTATTCAGAGCTTTCGGCAGATTAATGGTCAATTTCTTGATGATAATGAGTTTATTGCTAAAAACGTTGAAAAACTGATGACTAAGTTGGAGCCAGGTGACTATCAGCTAGTTTTGCCAGATTTTTTATTTACCAACACTATTGTTAATGTTAAAAAAGACAGTGAAACTAAAGTCAAAGCTTACCTTAAAGATGAATATTTGCCTAAATTAGGTTTGAGTTTAGATACTCATGAGCTTGAAACTTTAGTCTTAACCAAACACAAAGGGGTTTTTAAAGTTCAGCTAGCTGCTTTAGAAAAATCTTTGCTGGCGCCAATTCAAAAAGGTCTAATTGCTAACAAAGAAGTCAAGATTACTAAAATTAGTTCTTTAAGTTGGACTATTAAATCAGTGATCTCTTTAGAGCCTTCAATCAGTGTCATTCAAGTTGGTAGTACTTTATATTTGGCTTTTCATTATATCGGCGTAGATCAAACCTATATGGTAAATACTGATGAGGCTACAAATTTAGTAGAAACAGTTAAGACTCTCAAAGGTACTGAGCCAAGTATGCAGACTTTGTACTTGCTAACTAGTGCCTTGGTTGAGAACAAACTTAAAGAGAAGCTAAGTGAAACTGTGCCGATTCAACAACTGACTGAAGACGCTGATGATGACGCTAAAATGCCTTCTTATGTGAAGCAGATTATTGAATCTGGTATGAAAACTCTTTCTATTGATGACTACCAAGTGCCCAGATTTACTTTACCCAAAGAACTGTCAGCTGCTACCCAACCAACCAAAACTGATGATGCTGATCAAAAAAAAGAAACTCAAAAAACCACTGATAACAGTGCTGCTGAGCCAAAAACTCAAGCCTCTGATCAAACAGAGGCTAGTAGTGTTACCAAACTTGACTTGACTAATACAGATGCTAATTTACCCCAACCTACTTCTCCTACTCCAGTAAACCTAGCTGCTAGTGCTCAAGTAACTACTGATGATGTTAAGCAAACAGCTGCGTCAGCAGACCAAGCTGCTAAAAGTAAATCAACTCAGCAGACTGAGCGACAAACCACTCAAGACACCCAGTCAGCAGTAACTGAAAAACCCAAAAAGCCAGCTACTAATTTAACAACTGAAAAAGAAACTGAACCAGCTAAATCTAAGAATAAACCTGAGAAAAAATCAAAGTTAGGTATTGATTTGACTAAGTTTACTAGTTTGTCATCAGCTAAAAAAACTCAATCAACTACTGATCAATCTGCAACTCAAAGCTCAGCTGATAAATCACCAGCTAAAGCAATTATTAAAAACAATGCTGGCGTTAATAATATGTTAAAGATTGGCTTTATTGGTTTAGCTAGTTTTTTTATCACAGTGGGTATTGGGATGGGTTTAGGCTTAGGAGTGCTGTCTTTGGCAGATCGTGCTCAACCAACAGAGGTAACTAGTCCGGTAGCAGGGACTCCAGCAGGTCAGGACCAGCCTAGCCCTACTGCAGAACCATCGCCTACTGCAGAGCCAATCAAACGAGCTGACTATCAGGTTTTAGTGGTTAATGCCACTACTGTTTCTGGTTATGCTGGCCGCATTAAGGCTAAACTAACTGAGGCGGGTTTTGAACAAGTAACTGCTAAAAATGCTAAAGGTGATTATGAGGAGGGTAATTATTTGTTGTTAACAACGGCAAATTCAGCCTTATTAGAGTTGATTGAAGCAGATACTGATTTAGAACTGACTTATCAACAAGGGATGGAAACTGAAGACCCTAACGAACAGTATGATGCTGTAATTGTGCTTAATCAAGCTGATGACTCTTGAAAATTATCCCTTGATCATTTATAAAAGCAAGATATAATTAGCTTAGATACGCCGTCAATACATCACAAGTTAATCAATTACTAGATTGATGGCAGTTTTTTACTTTAAACATGGCAGGCGAACTACATATTTCGATCTCAGCAGAGACCTTGTTTCATCTGGGCCCATTAGCAGTGTCTAACTCAATTTTAACCAGCCTGATTGTGAGTTTGTTGATTATTCTCTTTGCTCTATTAGTAAGAATAAATCTTAGGGCCGCTACCAAGCGGCCTTCTTCTTTGCAAAACTTAGCTGAGTTTGTTATGGAAAGTTTATACAATTTAGTGAATGGGGTGACCAATGACCCTAAACGCTCGTGGTATTTTTTGCCGCTAATTTTGTCTTTTTTCTTGTTTATTATGTTAAATAATTGGTTAGGATTGTTACCTGGGGTAGGCACGATTGGTTTTCGCGACTATGCTGGCGATAGTCATCCTCATCAAGAAACCACTTGGTCTTGGCCTGGTTGGCAGGCTTGGGCAGTTGATCATCAGGAAGCTAGTGAACAAGCTCAGTTAAAAGACACTGATGTTAATGATCACCAAGAGCCGGTTTCAGCTAGCCATCAATCAGCTACTGATGCTGATGCGCATCAAGCTACTGATCATCAAACTAGCCCTCACGCTGGAGCTTTTATACCTTTGTTTAGAGCTGGCACAGCAGATTTAAACACCACTTTAGCTTTAGGACTAATCTCAGTTGCCTTAACTCAAGTTATTGGCTTTCGTTTTCAGCGTTTTGGTTATTTTAAAAAATTCATTAATCTCAGTAGTCCAATTATGTTTTTTGTCGGCATTTTGGAGACTATTTCTGAAATAGCCAAAATTGTTTCTTTTGCTTTCCGATTATTTGGCAATATTTTTGCTGGCGAAGTTTTGTTAATGGTGGTTGGATCTTTAGTGCCTTTAATAATCCCAATGCCTTTTTATGGCTTAGAGATCTTTGTTGGTTTTATTCAGGCTTTAGTATTTTCATTATTATCATTAGTATTTTTTAATATGGCAACTATTGGTCATGATGACCATTAGGATTTAAATTAGAAGGAGGTTTTATGACAACTGAATTAGCCATTGCTTTAATTATGTCATTAGGTACCCTTGGTCCAGCTTTAGCGATCGGGATCTTGACAGTGGCCGGACTAAACGCTATTGGTCGTAATCCAGAAGCAGCCAGTAAAGTGCAAACCAATATGATTTTAGGTTTGGCTTTTGCTGAAGCTATTGCGATTTATGCTTTGGTAGTGTCACTCATCTTAAAATTTGTTTAATTGTTAAGGAGTTATCATGGAGATCCAATTACCACAAATCTTGTTCCAAATTATTAATTTTGGCGTGGTTGCTGGTGCTCTTTATTATCTACTGCATCGACCGATTAAAAAGATTTTTGATGAACGAGCTAGTCGGATTGC
>WJLO01000045.1 GCA_014728425.1 Minisyncoccota bacterium
AGAAAGATAAGCAATTTTATCAGTGACTTTCATTTTGCCGCGATATTTTTTCACCTTTAAATAAGGTGCTTCTAAAAAGCCAAATTTATTAACCTTGGTATATAAAGATAAATAAGTCACTAAACCAATATTTGGTCCTTCTGGAGAACGAACTGGACAGATACGTGAATATTGAGAAGCATTAATGTCTCGCATGGAAAACGAGGCGCGCTCTCTAGTAACCCCACCAGTACCCATCACTGACAAGCGTCGTAGATTGTCAACTTCGGCCAAAGGATTGGTTTGGTCTAAAATCGTTGATAAACGGTTACGACGGAAAAACTCTGAAATAGTAGCAATTAATGGTCGAGCATTTACTAAAGCAGAAGGAGTCAAGCTTTCATCGGTTTTAGTTAAAGACATTTTTTCTCGGATTGATCTTTCTAAACGAATCAAACCAATTCTAAAAGCTCCAGAACGAACTAGCTCACCAATACGTCTCACCCGACGATTGCTCAAATGATCAATATCATCAACCTTACCAGTGCCATTTTGCAGTTTAATTAAATAATCAATAGCAGCGACAAAGTCTTGAGTATCTAAAATAGTTTTTTGAGGATCGATCTCAATGTTTAAACGCCGATTTAACTTATAACGACCAACCTCACCTAAGTTATAACGTCGAGTATCAAAAAATAGCTGCTTTAAAAAGTTTCGAGCACTATCTAAAGCTGCTGGTTCACCCGGGCGCAATTTTTCATAAATCTCTAATAAAGCTTCGCCTTTGGTCTTGGTGTCATCTTTTTCTAAGGTATTTTTTAGTAATTCTAATTTGTCTTGTTTTAAAGTATCTTCAAACAGCTCTAAAATCTCCTCATCACTTTCATAGCCTAAAGCCCGCAACAATACTGTCACTGGCATCTTGCGCCGACGATCAATTCTCAAAGCTAGCACATCGCGCTTGCTTACTGAAATCTCAACCCAAGAACCACGTAAAGGGCGCATTTCTGCTCGGTAAAAAACCCGACCAGAACGCTGATCTCGATCGCCTAAAAAGAATACACCTGGAGAACGAACTAACTGAGTTACTACTGCACGCTCAATACCATTAATAATAAAAGTGCCTACTGGCGTCATCTTAGGAAGATCGCCTAAAAACACTTCTTGAGTTTGCTCTTCACCAGTTTTTTTATTACGTAAATTAGCCTCTACATAAAGAGGCATATCGTAATTTACTGCTTTGACTCTGGCTTGAGAAGGAGTGTACTTAGGCTCACCAAAACGATGCTGACCAAAACTCAACACCCAGTTTTTACCAGTAAAATCTTCAATACCATTGTCGCCATTAACTTCTTTAAGCGATTTTTTAATCCCTTTTTCTAAAAACCAACTATAACTATCCAGTTGCAGTTTGATTAAATCCAACTCTGGTAATACTTGGTGAGGTTGCCCCCAATTCTGTCGCTTGCCCATTGACATGAAGCTCCTTTACAGCAAAAACAAACTCACCCTAACTGTGAGTTCTGTTGGTAACTTTAGCTTAGTAAATTAATACTGAAAGAAACACTAACTTAATGACCCTTTGTTTCTTATTACTAGATAACTGGGTATTTTAACAGTAAATAAAAATTAACGCAAGTATTGATTGATGTTCTGTTGGTGTTGTTCAAAAGTAGTGGCATAGTGAATCTGCCCCTGACGATCGTGAAGATAGTAAAGGTAGTCATTGGCTTGAGGTGACAACACTGCCTGAATTGCCCCTAAACCAGGGTTGCAGATCGGGCGAGGTGGTAAGCCAGGATATAAATAAGTGTTAAAAGGTGAGTCTAGTTTTTTATCTGCAGCAGTGGGTGGAGCCCACCAAGTTTGTTGAGTTTCATGATAGCCTTTAATGTACTGCAAAGTGGCGTCAACTTGTAAAGGCATGCCCAGCTCTAATCTTCGCCATAAAATATCTGCTACCATCTGCATTTGTTCTTGACCTCTAGCTTCACGTTCAACAATCGAAGCCATGGTTAATAATGCTGTTAAATCATGATCAGCCTGCTCGATTTCACTAGCAAGATTCTGGCTGACTTTTTTTTCAAAAGTGTTTAACAATAGATTAACCAAGGTTTGCGTAGACATCTCCTTAGGTACTAAATAGGTGTCTGGAAACAGCTGTCCCTCTAAGCCAGTAGTAAGCTCTAAAAACTCTGCTTCATTAAAATGAGTGAGGTCTTGTTCTGCCAAACTTTGAGCTAGTTCCTCCCGTCGCCAGCCTTCGGGAATAGTAACCCAGAGATCATTAGTGCCCTGAGTTAACTCTCTAGCAATCTGCCAAACGCTCATACTTGGCGATAGTTCAAAAGTGCCTGATTGTAGTTTAGTTTGCCAATCTTTGCTTTGAACTGCTAATAAAAACACATAAGGGTTTTTAATCAAACCAGCCTGTTGTAAACGCTGACCAATAGTTTTTACCGTTTGTCCTTTAGGAATTACAAAGCGCTGGGTTTTTAAATTACTTTGATCAACTGGTTGAAACAAAAGGTATAAATAAACTAAACCTAACAATAGACCAATAAGTAAGATAAAGCCAACAACCACTACGATTTTCAGATTTTTTGGCATAAAGTTATTTAAGATAAGAATATACTATAACATATTTAGGGGTAATGTGTTGCTTTTGACAGACTCCAACTGAGGTTAATCTTCAGTCAGTGGTATTTCTTTAGCAACTGGGTGAGCTAGATAATCTGTAAGAATCAAAGCAGCAGCATAGTGATCAATTGAGCCTTGACGTTTTTTGTATTTAATTCCTTGTTGCTGCAAACGTCTACGCACTTCTTGGCTTGTTAAAGTTTCATCTACTAACTGTGGCCGAAGCTCGCCAGGTAAGACTTGGGCAAGTTGTTTTACAAAAGCTTTAGTTTTGGCAGCCATCTGGTTTTCTGATAAGCCCACAATAACTTGCTCCACTTGTAGTTGTTTACAAAGTTCTACTAACCGATCAAAAACTTGATTGTCATTAGCAATAACTTTTAAAGGTTCGGCCAAGCTAGCATGAGAAACCGCTATTCCCAAGCGTTTAGTACCATAATCAATAGCAAGGATTTTGGATTGACTCATAAGTTTTGGTTACTACTCTTTGATTAGCTGAGCAATCACTACCCCCCGACGAAGATAAGTGCCTTCTGGTACACAAGTTACTAGCTTTAACTGACGACTATCATAACGTTGAGCTAAGATATAAGTGTCAGTAGGCTTTACCTCAATCTTATCTTGCACTACATAAGTATATCTTACCCCTTTGGCAGTGAGGTAAATTTTATCACCCTTTTCTAAAGTCATAATAGTACTAAAGATAGAGTTGTAGCGCCGCGGATTTTTCTCACTAGGATTATAAAACTGGCGCAGCACAGAATGACCAAAGATTACTGGCGAGCCTAGCTGACCGGGTAAGGCAGTGCCAGGATAATGAATCAGGCTTTTATCTAAATCAGTGCCACCCACTGCCACTCGAGCATTGCTGATCTCAACCTCAGGAATATCTAAACGATAATCCACGATTTTAGGCGCTATACTAGGCTGTTCAGCTAATTCTGGCAAGCTGCCTTCGCTAGCTGGCTCAACAGTGGGTAAGGTTTGGTCGCCAAACCAGTTATTTAAATTAGTATAGTCAAGCTCAGTATCAATAATAACTGGGCCATCATCTTCTACTTTTGTGCCTAATACAGTGTGGTCTGTAACTTCTGTTTGAGCAATGATCAAAGGATTAATGTCTAAAACCTGATCTTGCGGCACTGGAGCCACTAACTGACTTGCTTTTAAACTAGGCAAGGTATTGACATAATAAGCCATAATTGGCAAAGTGGCATTGGCCACCAATACTAAACCCACTAAAATCAACCCCAATGGTAAAAAGGCTGCGCCCCAACGCACTGGTTTGGGCAAACGATCTTTTAACTTAGTAGCTTTGGTCTTAGCCTGCTGGTCTTCTAGTTTACTACTGACCAATGATCGCTTTAAAAACTTACTAATCTTTTTTTCTAATTGTTCAAGATCATCTCCAGTCATAACAGCTTGACGATAAAGCTTAATTAAAGCTGGTTGGTTAAAATCTAGATCATCCATGTTTTTAGTTATATTTCTAATGCCAAACAATCTTGCTAATGATGCTGATATCAAGGCGATTGACCTTAATTATCTTTTATTATTAAGTTAATTTTGTCACTCTGAGGAAGTTTTTTAAAGAGGACTTTAGCTAAAAAGGGTTTGAGCTTTAGCTCAAACCCAGCTAGTCGGTCTTGGTCATCTAGCCATGTTCTGGCTGCCGACAAACTTTGCCCAGCTAACTGTTCTTGCCAAGTTGACAGTTCAATTTGAGGAACAGCCTGCGCGCTCACATTAACTACTAAATTAATTTGTTGATCTTCAGAAGAAGACTGTTGCGGACTGGATAAAATCTGAGGATCTTGATCTGTTAACTGATAGCCTTGAGGAATCTCGCTAGCTAAAACTTGTTCTACTAAGGGTTGCAGATCACCAGCAGTATAGGCAGCAGCAGCCACAGTTACTGTTAAGTCTAAGGTCAAAGTTTCAGCCTCATCGTCTGTTTCAGCATCAAACTCTACCTCTACCTGCTCAACCTGGCCAATAGGGATAAAGTGTTGGTTATCCTGGCCGGATTCCTGAGCAAACTCTTCTTCAGCAGCTTCAACTAACTCTTTGGTTAAATCTGCTAACAGTTGTTGGCGATCTGCTGCTGAAACCACTTGAACCTCCCGGCTAGCGCCACCGCTCAAGTCATCTTTAATACTAGCAGCATAAGTATCATTGGCAAAGTTTTCAATAGTTAACTCAGTATCTTTAGCTAAGTTGCTTTCAGCACCGATTTCTTGAGCAGTAATACTGACTTCGGCCTGACCGTAATCTTTAGTTTCCCCATCACCGCTGGTGTTTTCTTTAACACTAGCAGAAGCTACTGTTACTTCTTGATCTAGAGTAAACTCTAAATCACCTTTTTTTAAAACTGTTCCTGAAGCAAACTTTTTCACTTGATCGGTTTTGTTAAAAAGCACTACTTTGCCTTTGGCTGGCTCACCAACTTGTTCTACGCCAGTGGTTTCCATGGTTTTTTGGCCGGTTTTTTCTTTACTTACCAGCTGAGCACTTAAAATCAAGTTTTCTAGATCAGAACTACTCCGATCTGGATCAATAGTTACTGCTACTTCTTTGCTTACAGATCGTTTTTTTAGCTCTAAAATCACCTCAGCACTCCGACCAAACCAAGACCAGCCTAAAGCTAATATTAATAAAGCTAACAAACCACTGCCCACTCCTAACAAAACAGCAGCATGATGAGTTTTTTTCCAGCTACCTAAACGTTTACGCAGTTTTTGCCACCAAACAGCTAGTTTACTGGTTTTTTTGATTTTAGTCATCATCTGAGGTTCAGTTGATTTACTGGCTGGCTGGACTTGTTGTTTGTCTACTGATGGGAAAGTAGTGGATTTTACTGGCACCCCAAAGCTACTAGCTTGAGTGGGTTTTGGAGAGCTTTGGGCTTTAGCTTGTTGTGCAGATAATTTACTCGGGCCCTGGTCTTGCATTACTGCCTGACCAGATTGATAAACTAAAGCAGTAAACAGCTCTTTAGTTGGCAGGCTTTCAATAATGGGAGTCTGCAAAAACTTAGCTTTTTCTGACCAGTCTTGAGTTAATAGTTGTTGTTGATGTTCTTGAAGTTTTTTATCAGCTAAAGTTAAAGTGGTTAACAAAATCTGAGCAGGAAAACGATCTGCTGTTTTACGAGGCAACAAATTAATGGCTCTAGCCAATCCTTCCTCAACATCTGCTACTAAGTTAGCGGAACGACCCACTTCTTTAGTACCCAGCCATTTACCTTGTTTTAACAACCCAATTACTAAGCGATGAGCGCGTAAATATAGCACCAAGGCTGAAACAAATTGATCTTGATTAAGTAAAAAATGATGTAAAGCTTCCTCTACCAACACAAACCCTAAAGGTTTGAGGGTCAACTCTTTGCTTAGTTTTTGTAATAAAGGTTTTTTTTCTGCTGCTACTCCAGCCTGAGTGGCCCAGTCACTATCAAAGGCAAACACTGTTTGAGTGACGTTTTCTGATTCTGGACCCAACTCTTGCAAAGCTTCATCTGTTTTTAATAAACAATCCTGATCGTTGCGAAATTGATATAAAGCAGACTGTTGAGCAATCACAATCTGACTACCTGCTAAATACCACAAAGCAGCTTGAACTAAATCTTCAGAGAAAAAAAGAGTAATATAAAACTTTTTTGGAGACGATTGAGTTTTAGTGGTTTTAAAAAATTTGGGCAAGGGCATGTTCTTTTTAATAAACTGACATATTAACAAAGCTTTTTTTACCAACTCAACAAACCAGCTACCAGGCTAATTAAGCACTGTTGCTCAACTTCACCTTGATAGCAAATCAGCCTACATCATCACTTAACTACATCAGTGTCAAATAAAACCTGCTTAAACAAAATCAATATTTTGTCTGGTCAAGGCTTTATCACACTTTCATTCTATTAAACCAGAGTTAGCTCAGGAAGGGAAGGGGATGAGCCTCGTTAATAACAAGCCCCCAACTCAGTTTGGGAAACTTTTTCTGGAGTTGCTGGGGAGTGATCTTTAGGTTATAAAGCTTTACAAGCAGTCAAACCAGCAACCTCAGCAAAAAATAGCAAAACTTCTCGTCTGCTAAGTTTTGGCATAAATTCTCCTCACTCCAGCAGCAGCTGATTTCTCTTTAAAGATCTTAAGCTGATCAATCTCTCCAGTAGAGCTCACATGAGGGCCGCCGCATAGTTCTTTAGAAACCCATTCTTTATCTGGGTCGCCAATAGTATAAACATCAACTTCAGCTGGGTAACGCTCTACAAAAAATGCCAAAGCTCCAGCTTTAAGTGCTGCTGCTTTGCTCATGGTTTGTTTATTAATTGGTAAGTCTTGATCTATCCAATCATTAACCTGATCTTCAACTTGTTGAATTTGAGTAGCTGTTAAAGGCTTAGTATGAGAAAAATCAAAACGTAAGCGTTTGGCAGTAATATTGGAGCCTCGTTGCTCTACTTGATCTCCCAATATTTTTCTTAAAGCAGCATGTAGCAAATGAGTGGCAGTGTGATATTGAGTAGTTACTACTGATTGATCTTCCAGCCCACCTTTAAATTTACCAGCAGAAGCAGTACGTGACTGTTGAGCATGTTGTTTTTTCAGCTGAGCAAATTTATCTTTAATTTTTGACTCAATTTTAATTTGAGCTTGCTTGGCTTCTTCTAAAGATAGCTCTAATGGAAAACCATAGGTCTGGTAAAGCTCAAAAGCAGTTTGTGCATCTAATTGCTGAAGATCATCAATGGCTTGTTGAAATTTTTTTAAACCTTTGTTTAAAGTGCGGTGAAAGTTTTGCTCCTCTTTAGTAACCACTTGTTGAATTTGTTCTTGTTGCTCTTGAACTTCAGGATAGGGTTTAGCATAAATCTCAGCTACTGTGGTCACTAAATCTCCTAAAAATGGTTTTTCTAGTTCTAACTGTTTACCATAGCGCACCGCTCGCCTTAGCAAACGCCGGACAAAATAACTTTGCTCTTTATTGCCTGGTTTAACGCCATCAGCAATTAACATCACAGCTGCGCGCACATGATCAGCAATGACCCGAAAAGGATGTTTGGCCAACTCACTAGCATCAGCATATGATTGATTAGTCAGTTGCTCCAACTTGGTAATTACTGGTTGGAATAGTTGAGTTTTAAAAATATCGGGATCATCTTGAACAGCAGCTAAGATTCGCTCAAAACCACCGCCAAAGTCTACATTTTTTTGCGGCAGTTCTTGAAAACCAGTTTTAGTCTTTTGATACTGCATAAACACTGAGTTGCCAATCTCTAAAAATCGTCCACAATCACAGTTCACATGACAAGGTTGATCTTTAAACTCAGAACGCTGATGAAAACCTTGAGCTAAACCAAAGTCATAAAAAAGCTCACTATCTGGCCCGCCTGGTTCGCCAACCGGCATATCAGCTGGCACTCCTGCACGTGACCACCAGTTTTTAGTTTCGTCATAATAAAAAATTCGTCCATTTTGGAGACCTTGCTGTTCAGCCTGATCAACCACTTTAGCCTTGATGTTATGTTTAGCAAACAATTGTTGCCATAGCTGCACTGACTGCTGATCTTTACCAATCTTGAGTTGTTGATTACCGGCAAATACTGTTACATAAAGTCTGCTGGGATCTAGATTTAATTCCTCAGTCAGAAACTCAAAAAACCAACTAAGTTGCTGAGTTTTAAAATAATCACCTAAAGACCAATTGCCCAGCATCTCAAAAAAAGTAGTGTGGCGATTATCACCAACCTCTTCAATGTCTTCAGCTCGGAAACATTTTTGACTATCAGCAATGCGCTTACCTAAAGGATGTTCTTGGCCTAATAAATACGGCACCATAGGCTGCATGCCTGAGCCAGTAAACAAAGTAGTAGGATCATTTTCTGGCACTAAAGGGGCCGATGGCACAATGGCATGGTCTCTAGCTTGAAAAAAGTCTAAATATTTTTGTCTTAACTGATCTGGCGTCATCATGAGCTAAATTATAACAGATCTAGTAAAACTAGCTAAAAACAACAGTATTGCTAAGTTGCTCTCTTCAGAAGGCTCTGGACTCCTAATCAATTAGCTATTTTAACTATCAACTATCAGCACCAAGCCTTATTAATGAACACAACTCACTAAACTAAAAAACTCATGAAAAAATTAAACGCCCTTAAATTTAAGCTTTTTGGCAGCTGTTTTAATTTTCTTTTTTTCAGAACGCTTTTTTTTACCAAGAGGTTTTTGAGTTTTAGAGGAATCTTCAAACCAAGTCAGCAATAACTCTTTAAAAGAAGCCTCAGGATCTTCAATCAGGCCTTCTGCTGCTAATTTGTCTTTAGCTTGGGCCCATTCTGCTGCTAAGCGCTTTTGAGTTTTGCGACCATCTTGAGTAGCAAACAAAAAAAATCCAGCTGCTCCTGCAAACAAGCCTAAGCTGAAACCAGTTAAAAATGAGCCCTGATTATCTGCTGACATAAAAATAGTTACTTGGTT
Organism: Minisyncoccota bacterium; assembly: GCA_014728425.1. Taxonomy (GTDB): domain Bacteria; phylum Patescibacteriota; class Microgenomatia; order UBA1400; family PJMF01; genus WJLO01. The sequence goes on from WJLO01000045.1 coordinate 9,090, forward strand.
TCTTTATCGCGTTGCAGCCAACTTACAAAAGCTTCAAAAACCTTAATGCCAGACTTAACACCAGTGGCCATGCCTCCTAAACTTTGCAATGGAGCAATTACCTGATTGATCTTGGTCTCGGCCATATCAAGAGTGTTGTTGAATTTTTTCAGAGTACGCTTGATCTCCATTAACACTAGGATGATTTGAATACCAACCACTGATAACACCACAGTGAGAATTACCAAAACTACAGCAAAAACAATTGGTAAAATATCTGGCATAAATGGCTTTCTTTATTAAGTTTTAATACTTAAATCTACTATAACACATCTGCTAGAACTTCACATATACTGTCCGCTGCAAAAGTGAGGTTTTGCCACGGCGATCAGTAGCTTCTATGGTAATAGTGCTGATTCCCTCTTGTGGGAGATAAACTTCTGTTTGAAAAGAACCATCAGGCTGCAAAGCTACTGGCTGAGAGTTAACAGTTACCACTGCTTCTGGAAGAGTCTGGCCTTCAACCACCACTGTTCCAGCAACAAACTGATCTTCCTGAGGAGCATAAACTTCTAAGCTAGGAGGCTTATTTAAGTTATACCATTGAAAACCCACATAGCCTAGTAAAGTCAGAAAAACACTAGCCATCACAATCACTAAAATCGTCACTGGGGTCCATAATTGGCGCTTTTTAATCACTGGTTTAACAAACTCTCTGGGCACCAACTTGCCTTTGGCGCTTTCTTTATAGTCTCGGCGCAACAAGGCTAATAAAGGTTGATGGTCAAAACCAAACAACCGAGCATAAGTTTTAATATAACCTTTGACAAAAGTAGCTGCGGGCAACTGATCAAACTGGTTTTTTTCTAAAGCTCGCAAATACTCCAGCCGAATGCGACTTTTTTTAGCTAGTTCTGGCAAACTTAAACGGTGAAACTGGCGCTCTTCTTGAAGAATCTCGCCAATAGTTTTGGTTTTCATGACAAAGACTGCTTGACCAGTTTAGCAACTCGGCTACCATCAGCCTGACCTTTAACCTTGGCCATCACTTGACCAATTATAGGACCAGCTTGAGTTTGATCACTGGTTTTGATCACTTCTTTAATGATCTTGGTGAGTTCTTGATCGCTCAACTGTTGAGGTAAATATTGTTGCAATAACTGAATTTTTTGCTTAGTTTCTTTAATGAGATCCTCCCGATTAGCTTTTTGAAAATCAGTTAAAGCGTCTTGCCATTGTTTAACTAGCTTACTAATGATCTCTTGCACATCAGTATCAGCCTGCTCGCCAT
>WJLO01000046.1 GCA_014728425.1 Minisyncoccota bacterium
AATTTATTATGATCACACCTTTGAGATGCCAGAGGCAAAATTTAGTGATAAGAAAAAAAATGTTCATATGAGCTTGGCTCCGGGAAAAGATGGCAAGATCTACAGCCGAACTGGTTTAGGATATTCTCTGGCTTTAATTCCCGCAGTAATGATGGAGGATTTTTTTCTTCGATTGGCCAATACTCAACCTCTGGCTGCTTTTCCTTTGCAATCAGATTGGCCAGTTTTGCTATTTGCTAGTATGACCAATGCTGTTTTTGGAGCATTGCTGACCATAGTGCTTTATCTTTACCTTCGCTCTTTTAAATTGAACCACAAGATTAGTCTAATAAGTAGTTTTTTAGCAATGATTACCACTAATTTATTTGCTTACACCAAGCATGTTTATCCCCACATGATGTTTGCCAGTTTTTTAACCCTGGCTTTCTATTTTTTAAGAAAAGCAGTTTTAACTAAACAAAGCAGGTTTTACTTATTAGCAGGATTAGCCTATGGCGTAGTTATTATTACTTACAATCCCACCTATTTATTAGCAGCTCCGGCTTTAGTAGTTTATTATTTTGTTCTTAAAAAACCTGGCCTAAGCTGGCAAGATGCCTACGCAATTTTCAAAAACGGATTGATGGTTTTATTGGGAATTTTACCCTTTTGGTTAACATATTTGGTTTTTAATATTGTTAGATTTACTGGTTCAGGATTATCTAGTCACGGCAATAGTCTTTCTATACCAAAACCCTCAGTAAATTATATTTTTTTTGAAGGCATCTGGGGAGTGCTGTTTAGTCCTGGGCGCAGTATTTTTGTTTATAGTCCTCTACTGTTGCTATTGATTTTATTCTGGTGGAAGATTCCTAAAAAAATCTGGCCAGAAATACTTAGCTTTAGTTTACTAACTTTGATTTATGTTTATTTCATTGGTACTAATGTGTCTGGAGGAGACTTTTTACTTTGGCATGGAGAAATGAGTTGGGGGAATCGTTATATGCTGCCCATTCTACCATTTTTATGGATCATTATTACTCATATTTTTACTAAATTATCAAAGTGGCATAAGTTATTAGTTTTTTTACCTCTGACTTTGCTTGGTTTATATGTACAGCTACTAGGAGTGCTGTTGCCTTATCAGTTAAAAGTTACTGGCTTACCTTTAGATATTTGGTTTAAAAAACCTGAAGAAAAAATCATGAACTATGGTGAATATCCCAATTTTTTGCCTCGTTACTCAGCAGTTTATCGCATGACCAGAACAATGATTAAAAGATTAAAAAACCTTGATGATATTTATGATCATGGTGATTATAATTTAAGGCTTATTGATGGTTTTGATTACGTTTTTGATCTAGGTTGGGCCCAATGGCGTGAAACTTTACCAACTGCTTATGTTTTGTTTGATAATCCTAGTGCTCAGCCCGTTAAGCAGCTTAGTTTACAGTTTCGCAATCATCAAATTAAGCGCAATAGTACTTATTCAGCACAATTAAAATTTTTTATTAATGAACAAGAGCTTAATAATGCAGGGATTACTTTAGCGCCAAACCAAGAGCAAGAAGTTCAGTTAAAAATTCCTACAGAGTTATTAAAGAATCAAGACAATTTGCTCAAAATAACACCGAGTTTTCTTAACACTGATCTTGCTCGATTAAAGAAAAAACAGGTTGTTTTTTTACAGTTTATTAAAATCAACAATCAAGTTCAAAATATTGAAACCATTGATTTTCCTTATGTCTCGCCTGTCTCCCAAGCCCTGTTTGATGTTAATTACCGATACTGGGGGATTGAGGAAACAAATCCTTGGGAATATTGGCATATGCATACTAAAGTTTTTGAAAACACTTTTGATCTTTGGTGGCTAAGACCAATTCATTACTGGGATTTACCTAAAGATTTTTTTCTAGCTTTATTCGGCATCAATGTTTTGGGATTAGGTTATTTTGGTTATTTTACTTGGCGAACAATGTTTAGTTTTGAATAATAGTAATAACTTAAAGCCACTGTAAATACAAAAGTTAACACCCTAATGGCTAAAATAATCATCACTGCTGCCCATAAACCAAACCGAGGCAGTAATAGAAAATTAGCAACTATTAAAATTAAGATTTGCCCAATACCGGTCAGGGAAAAGTACCATGGAGCTTCAAAGCTATAAAACAAAGCCATAAAAGGAATAGTGGCAAAAGTCACAAAAGCTGCTGCTATTAAAAACTGTAAATAAATTACTCCTGATAAATAGGCTGAGCCGATTGTTAGTTGAATGAGGATTTTTGCCAAAGGTAAAAAAACTAAAAAACCTATAACAGCTATTAATACCACTAACCAAGCTTTTTTCAAATAAACTTGCAGATCTACTTTTTGTTTGTATCTAGAAACTCGAGGGTTTAAGACCATGCCTAAAGCATAAGCAGCAAAAACTAATAACAAAGCAATCCTTGATATTCCAGAATAAATGCCAGTTTCCCAACTAGATAAATATGCTTGAACAAATAGCACGTCAAGGTTTTGCAAAAAAGTCATAGCTGCTAAATTAAAAGACAAGTGTTTGGTAAAATTAATTAACTGTTTTCTAATCTTAACTGACTGGTTGTTGATATTTAGTCTTAGCCAACTTGGCAAAGCTACTGGCCACAATAATAGAGTTAGTCCTGGAGCTAAAGCATACCAGCTAAAAAACAAACTAACGTTTTTCCCTTTGACTAACACCAAAGCTACTAAACCAGTAAACTTTAAAACTGCTTGCAAAACCATTAAACTCACTGCCCAATAAAATCGATGCAAAGAGCGCAGCATATAACTTAGTTGTTCAAACCAAATTGTGCCTCCTGCTAAAACAAAAGCAACCAATATTAATATTGGTTGGGTGAAGTTCAGATAATTAGCCAAGGCTTTGCTACCAATAATTCCCAAGACAACTAGTAAAACTGTGCTTATTAATTTAAAAGCAACAACTTGACTAAAAACTTGATTAATAATTTTTTTATTAGTGGTTTCTCCTACAAATTTATTTTGAGCAAAGTTTAATCCCAAATCAGCTATCTGGCTAAGAATTAACAACAATGAAAAAGCAACATTAAATTGACCAAATTTAGTAGGACCCAAATAACGAGATACTAAAATTAAAGCTAAAGCAGTGATGCTCATTGCTCCCAAATTGGCTACCACAGTTACTCCAGCCTGTTTAAAGCCAGCAGAAGTAAATAAAAACTTAATCTTTTTTTTCATCACTGTTACCAGTATACTCTGATTAATTAATCTACATCATAGCTTAATTAATTAAATTTATGAAATCAACTATTTTGGTCACTGGCTCAGCCGGCTTTATTGGTTTTCATACTGCTAAAGCCTTAATAAATCAGGGATTCCAAGTAGTTGGCATAGATAATCTTAATGACTACTATGATGTTC
>WJLO01000047.1 GCA_014728425.1 Minisyncoccota bacterium
GTAATAAACAGCATCCTTGTGAACCACTTCAGGCACTTGGTAAGATTTTCGACCAGGGACATTGATTGTCACAAGTTCGCGCTGATAGCTAGTGCCTCTAAAAATTCTTTCAACAATCCAAGCAGCTACATTCATGTTCGGATCAATTTTATCTAAACCATATTGACAAAGTGTGTTATAGATCTGTTGAATAGAGTACTGAGCATGTAATTGGCCATGCTCATCTGTTTCAGTTTGCATTGCTAAGTGAATAGCATAGTTTCTAGCAGCTAAAACTAATTGACGTTGATGTCCGCGAGGCTCACCTAGCAATAATTCCATGAAAGAAGCTCCCCCCTCTTCATCAGCTAGATATTCAGCACATCCCAATCTGGCAAATATAAATCGTTGTAGTTCTCCATTGCCAGCACGTAAAACGTGGAATCCCTCATGAGCCAACAACACGCCTAGTCTATCGATGGAAAAAGTTGTGTTTTTAGGCAGCTTGACTTCTTTTGATTTAGCTCTAACGCTTGCAGATGAACTGTCAACGCCTATTATTTGCCAGTCTTTAAATTGAGGTGAACGATTTAACCAGGCTTGAATTAGTTTTTTTGCTTGAAAAAAATTTAGTTCTGTTAAAGTGTGGTCAATATTATGTAACTCAACAGCAGTTAGCTCGTCAGGTTTAAAACGAAATTTGTCAAGTAGCTCGCCCAGATTAGAGAACCAAATTGGTGCTCCTCCTTCTCTCGCAATTTCTAATTCTTCCTTAGCTTGCTGGGCATAGCGAGTTGCTAATTGTTTTTGATTACTAAAATCTAGCACCTGGGGGTAGGACCTCAATATCATTTCTCTAGTAAATTCTGACCGACCAACATGTTTTAATGTTTCAGCAGCGTCAATAATCTTATTGATTTTTTTCTCATATTCCTGTTTTAATAATTGAGGCAGATCTACTTCTTTAAGCCTCTCAAGTATTTGTTTAGCCTGATTGATAATTTCTGCTAATTTATTTTTTTGATGGTTAGCTTTTTTTTCTTGTTGTGAATCTGTAAGCTGATCCGTTTCTGCATGAAGCACATAAATTTCATTCAAAGGTTTGCCTCTTAGATAATCATCAGCATTGCCGGCCTCTAATGCTTTGGTCAAGTCTTGAAGAAAATCAGGCAACCTTGCTGCGCCGGAAATAAGACCATAGTTTTTATCAGGAGTGAGTCTATTTAATTCTTGTTCTAAAGCTGTTAACTGATCCCAATCCAGAGATTCTCTTTTTCCTCCAGCACGTTCTCTTTCTTCTATGAACTTAATTGTTGCTTCAGTGTCTAGCATGAGTGATTACCTGTTTAACCTTTTTAAAAATTGGTCCCTCTGTTTATTTAAAGCAGCAAAATCAGTGCAGGCAATATTATTAATGTCTTTAGTGGTATATTTTGGCTTGATTTTTGCAGGTTGCTGGTCAGTGATGATTAAGTAACCAACTTGATTATTGTGAATAGTGGTAAAAATTACATCAGAAAGAAAGATTTTTGGTTTTAAAATAAACATAGTTTGCCAGTTTTCGGTAGGGTAAGCATTAAAGCCATAACGAGCTTTAAACTCAAACAAGCCAATTTTGCTAATCAGGCCCACAGGGTTAAAGCATCGTCGGCCATGCATGATAGTAGTGAGCTGGTGTTGATAGCAAAAATCAAGGAGTTCAATTTCTAATAACCCACCATAACCACCCCTAAGTTGATTGTTTTTAGTTTTAGCACCTAAACTTACCAAAGCAGTTTTTTTTCTGACAATAAAAGCCAAGCCAGCTACTAATTGATCAGCTTGGTAAATTCCACTTAAATAAATTTTAGCACCAACCAAAACTTTGCTAAGAATTGCTCTTTTAGGACTATCATTTAAGGCTCGTTGGCGGTTTAGGGTGGTTTTTTTAAAAAGTTGATCAAACTGTTTAAAAGATTGTTGGTCAAAAAGTTTTGTGTTGATTTGATAGCCCTGTGACAGTAGCTTTTTTTTGTTTTTGATTAAATGCTTACGCTCTCTTTTAGAGCGAATAAAGGCTAAAGCATCATTAGCTGAGGCAAGATTGCCCACCCAAATCATTCTTTTGGAGTGATAAATGCCTCCTGGCACATAGCCATTGAAATATAATAAATCAGCTTGGCTAATTTCATCTAGGTTAGCATCTTTTGGGCGATCAAACCTAGCAATAGTGTAATCAAATTTTTTAGTTAGCATTAAAGCTTTCTTTTGACACTTAATTAGTTTATACGCAAGCTGGTCTGGTAAATAGCTTAACTTTTCTCATCAAGTAGGCATGTGAGCATCAAGGTTATTTTCAACTTGTTAATTATCAACTGTTAATGATAGTTGGTCAAGTTGGTTAATTGTCCCGATTTTTACTAATCTTTCTCGATAACCAACCCGATTCCGTTGAAAAAATCTCGGCAGTTTTGGCCTAAAAGTAGGCTTCATTGCAATTGCTTTTTCTATATCTTCTAGGGCCATTTTACCAAAGTATAAAGTAGTAGGGTTAAATTGATGTTTTTGAAGATATTGCCAAACTGTTACTAAACCTTCCAAATAAAGAATGTCTTTGGTAAAGCCACCTGGCTGACTAGTGTTAGTTAAACCGCGCTTACGCCTAACTGCAAAGATCCATCTTTTATCTGGGTCGTCAATATAAGGAGTAAGAAACTGCCATAATTGGGTAAAAGAGTTTTGTTGAGCGTGCTGTACTGCTAAATAGGCCAAGGCAGTTTTGCGGGCCAATTTAAAATCACGGGGAATTAACGAATGCAAGCTAGCTAAACCTTCTTCGGTTTTTAAATAATTGCTAAAACCGTGCTTTTTCTTTTTTTTGTACCAAGGTTGTTGTTCATAATTAACTCTGCGCAAAGCATGAGTACCGATTTCATGATATAAAGCACCAGTTAATTGTTGCTCACGAAGATTAAAGGGTTGACGTAGTTTAATGGTGTTTTTATTAATCGAGATCATGCTTAAGAAATCTGCAGACCATTTGATTTGAAAACGGGCTGCTAAACCATGAACTTGTAAAAAATCTTTAATACGTTGATGAGCTTGTGGTTGCGAGATTTTTTTACCAAAAGTTTTTAAGATTTCGCTTTCATTGCGATCATGGTAAGCTCGGTCAATGATTTCTTGAGCTAAGTCAAGATATTTTTGTTTGGGTAAGCCATACTGTTGAGCTAATTGCTGAGTATCAATCTTTTTAGCATAACTTAATTGAGGTTGATAATTAAAATCAGCAGCAAAAAACTTGGCTTTTTCTTGTTGCAAGTTAGTTGGTATTAAGTCGCGAACTTTAATCATCAATCCTTAATGCCTACTAAAAATCCTGGCAAGTCTTTGCGACCAAGCTCAAGTTTATGGCTGCGGCGGTTAAGTTTTTTAGAAACCAGCATGGTGGTTTCTAGCTGGCGGTCTTTTAGTTGAAAAGCAACTTCTACTACTGGCACTTTACCCTCACCCTGCTCTTGCTGAAACCAGAGTAGGTCATCTAGATCAATCAAGCCTAGTTCTTCTGCTAGTTGGCTAGCAATAGCACTGCGATATCTACCAGTATTGATTAAAGCTGGAGCAATTCTCTCTTGGCGGTCTTCGCCAAAGACTGTTAGTTCCTCTCTTGGCTCTACAATAGCCAAGCCTTCTTTAGCTTTGATTTTGTCAGCAAAGCTTTCGGCAAATAGGGCTTGACCAATGCGCACTCCATGATCGTCATTTAAGACATTAAGATCTGCTACTCGTTGTAGCCGGCGCCTGAGTCCTGCCTGATTAGCAATCTGAATTGATAAGCCAGGCTGGGAGTTTAACTCTACCACCATCGGCCCTTTGTCTTTATGAATAAATAGATCAATGCCAGCATAAACCAACTCAGCTGCCTCTGCTGCTTGCACAGCAGTTTTAAGCAACTGATTCCAAAAAGGAATTTTAATACCATTAAGTTTTTTTTTGGTGCCAGGTAAGTACTGGATTAATTGAGTTTTATGAGCTGCAGCATAAGTGGTAATGCCAGTGGCAATATCAATACCAACGCCAATGGCTCCTTGACTTTGATTGGCTCGTCCTTCAGATTCTTTAGTTGGCAATCTTAACAAGGCCATCACTGGAACTTTGTTAAAGACAATTACTCGGATATCTGGAGTACCTTTATAAGTATATTTTAATAATTTGGGATGAATCGGCACTCGCTCTTCTACAATAATATGATGACGAGAACCATGGGTGCTGTATTGACCTTCTAAAATGTCATAGCAATGTAGTTTGAGATCAGCTAGACTCCAAACCCGACCAACCACATCGGTCCAGTGTTGTTGATCAGCATGCTGTTTTTTAAAAGCAATAATTCCCTTACCAGCATGACCATTGGTGGGTTTGATAACAAAGTTTTCAGCCATTTTATGCCAAGGAAAATCATTAACATCTTCTTGAGTAGCTAGCACTCCATAAACTTCAGCAGTGGCAATGTTTTGATTAGTAAGTAAGACTTTGGTAGCATATTTAGACTTGCAAATACTTTTTGCTTTAGCAGAATTCAGGCTTAAATATAATTGATTTCGGGCGTTCATGCCCAAAATCTCACTCGGCTTGGTCGTCATGGTAGTGATCGTGGCTAGTAATATTGGGGCTAAAAACCGAGCTAAATCGCAGATATTCTAACAGTCTCAAACCAGTGTAACGAGCAGTTAAGTAGTTAATCACTGCAGTGCCCAACAAGGTGATTTCTGGTCTGAGGAGAACAAATTTTTGCACTGCAGTTAAGCTAATAAACATGGCGCATAAAACCGCAATTAACAAGGTTTCAATGGTGAGTTTGGTAGCCTCTTTTTGACTGTTAAATAGCTGTGAGGTAATAAAGTTTTCTGTAAGTAAAATGATAATTAATAAAGGAAAAATACTAACACTAATCAGTGAGGTTAAGTTGTAATAAGCTGCACCTATTAACAACAACAATGTAAAGATCGACACCCCCCAGAGCAGCATGGCGGTCCGAGGCAAGTAAGGCAAGCGTAGTTTTTTGATTACTTTACGAGTGGCTAGGGCTGCTAGTAAAACTGCTGAAAAAATAATTACTCCATTAACGATCTCAGTTGACACAAAAGCCACTGACAATACTGCTGGAATATAAATACCAAAGCCCCGCAACCCTATTACATGGCGCGAAACTGCAATTACAGAAGCGATCAAAGGAAATAAAATCATCAAAACCACAATGTTGGCAGGCAGTCCTTTTTCAATAGCCCTGCGAATAGCATGCTGTAAAAAATTATGCCAAGAAGGCGATTCTACTGGATGTTGATCTAGATAAGCTACTAGCTCGCTTTTTTTCTCTCCAGTGGTCTCGGTAATGTCTTGGGCCTTTTTTTCTTGAATTTTTTGTTCTACTTCTGCTGAGGCTGAAGCTAAGCTGCCAGATTCAGTAGCAGTAGGGCTGGCTGGAGCAGTGGTTGGCGTGGATGTGGGGCTAGGTTGTAGGCGTTGAGCTTGCGCCATAGGGGCAATGATATAGCAGAGACTCAAACTTAGACAACTTAAGCTAATCAGAATTAGTTTTTTGCTCATTTGGTCTTTAAGTTATGTTGATGATATAGCAGTTTATGCCACCATCCTATTATACTCTTTTTTACTAAGATACTCCAATTAGTTAGATTTTTCTCAAGTTTAATGTTGATTCTACTGTATTGCTAAAAATTATAAAAACCAACCGATTGCTGATTGAAGCAAGCTGATCAAAAAGGAAACAAGTAGTAAAGAAAAGAAAAAATTTAGTTCAAGGCCAAAAATCGTCATTGGTTGAATCTGAAAGCCAGGTACTAAATAAGTAGCCAGCCAAAGTAAGGCCACATTAATCACTAAAGAAAACAGTCCCAAAGTAACGATGTTAATGGGTAAAAATAGCAGTTTTAACACAGGTTTGGCGATTTTCTGCAGCAAGGTTAAGACAATGCTGGCTAAGATTAAGCTAGTCCAGTTTAAGTAGCTAACTGTTGGCAAAGCCCAGGCTAGAATGACAATAGTTAAACCGCTGATTAAGATTGGTTTTAAGATTTTCATTTTTAGTTTTACTAAATAGTCAAGTTTACTTAAGTTATTGTTTAGAGTTTTTTAAACTTGACTTTATTTTAAAAGATTAGTTAGGAGATAATCAAGAGTAAAATTAATTGATATATCAATTTTTATTTTTATTAAAAATCATGACAATGATTGAGGTATTTTAATCTTTTAAGAACTGTTTAGCACGAAGTTTATGATGTTGTTTTTGGGCAAAGCGATGTGACTCGTCACGTAGATGTTGGATTAACTGTAAACTAGGATGATTACTAGCAAGCTTAATAATTTGATAATTAATTTTCAATCTTTTACTGCGGTCAATTTGAGTAGGAATGATTAAACGATCTGGATTTTTAGCAATGCTAATGATTGGTTGTGGACCTTGCCAGACTTTTAGCACTGCCCTAAGCTGGCCTTTGCCACCATCAATTACTAGCAAATTAGGTTTACCCCATTCTGGATGTTGTTGACGGCGACTAATAGCTTCTTGCAACATGTAATAGTCATTAGGCTGTTGTGGCCCGCGAATGTTAAACAAGCGGTAATGCTTTTTAGCTGGTTGGCCTTGAATAAAAACCACCATTGATACTGCAGCTGCTTGACCTTGAAGGTTGCTAACATCATATCCCTCTAATCGATTAAGAGGATATTTTTTTGGCAAGTTTAAATAACTAGTGAGCATTCTTCTTAGATGAAGCAAGGCTGCTTGAGTTTTGTTTTGACTAAAGCTGGGTAAAATCAGCTCTGGCTTAAGACGATAGTTTTTACTAGTGACTAGCCTGATAAGCTGAATTTGGTTACGCACTTGAGCAGCTTGTTCAAAGCGTTGTTCTTTGGCAAGCTGATGCATTTTTTGCTGAAGTTGGTTTAAAACGGTTTTTTTCTTACCTTGTAAAAACAAGACTAGGGCTTTGATGTTGGCTTGGTAATCTTGAGGAGAGATTTTGTTAATACAGGCTCCTGGGCAGAGATCAAGATGGTAGTAAAAGCAAGCACGAGCAGTAGCTGAGTTGCTATCAACTGACTCAGCTTGGTTGCACCAAGGGAAAATCGGGCGCACTAGCTTAAGGACTTCTTTAAGCTTGGTGGCACTCGGAAACGGTCCCAAGATGGTGCCTTGGGTCTGCTTGGCTGGTAAACGATAAAGCTGTTTTTTTCTTAAAGTTTTTAAACTGGGATAAGGTTGATCAGTGACTTGTAAATATAAAGGACTACGATCGTCTTTAAGCAGAATGTTGTAAGCAGGTTGATGCAACCGAATTAACTCTGCTTCGATCAACAAAGCTTCTAGTTCACTAGCCAGGACCTGGTATTTAAGCTTGCTGGTTTGGCTAAGCATTTTTTGTTGACGAGGCAGCAGACGTTTAGTCTGAGTATAACTATGCAAGCGACGACGAAGGTTTTTGGCCTTGCCTACGTATAAAACTTTATGAGCGGCGTTTAAGAATGAGTAAACTCCCGGCTGTGAGGGGCACAAGGATAAAGCTGGCGGCCAGGATAGCGAGCCCGACTGGTTGGCTAAAAAGTTGTTGGAGCTTGGCTTGGCTGGTGATCTTGAGTTCATGTTGTTGACTATGAGCACTGGTTTTAATAGTTAAATTTACCGAATTAGTGGTTGGCCAGGTTTGCTGTTCATTATAACTGCTTAAAGGAATGGTTAAAGTTTCAAAAGGCAGGATCATCTTAAGTTGATAATGAGTTGATTTTCCGTCTGAATGAGCTTTTAGTTTGTCTTGGTTTAGCTTTAGTTTTAATGATTGATTAGGGTTTTGCCAATCAAACCAAAGATCTAGTTCATACCAAGCTTGACCAGTATGATTTTGTAAAGTTAAGAGATACGAACCCGGTATGCTCCAACCAGCAATTTTTTTACTGGTTAGTTGAACACTCAGTTGTGGTGACACTTGATCAAACTGATCAGTGAACTCTGCTTCAATATCTTTGGTTTCGCCGCCATTAAGCTTGTAGGCTCCAGCTGGTAGAGGTAAGGTGCTATCTTGACCATTAATAGCAAAAACTACGTGGTTAAGATCAAACTGGTTAAAGTAATCTACTCCTTTAGTAGTATGACCCCAAGTAGGATCAATATTAACCCAAGTGTTTTGTTGTTGTTGATAATATTGCGGCCAGGTATGCAACACATCTTTAACTAAGCTTAAGGGTCTTAAACTACTGTTTTCAGCATAAGCATAACCAGTGATTCTGCGAGCTGGAATATGTTGGGCTCTAGCTAAAGTGACAAATAAATCAGTAAATTCTTGACAGGTAGCCTGATTGGGTTGAGCTAAGGCTTTTAAAGCTCCTAAGCGCTTAATGCCTTGACTTAGATCAGCAGTAGTGTATTGCAAAGTGTTAACAGTATATTGATAAATACTTTGAGCATTGGCCTGTTGCTCAGCAATGGTTTTAATGGCTGAGTCATTAACTGGCCAGTATTGATCTGCCTGGGTATGGTTAGGCAAGACTGGATTAACAGGAATGTGTGGATTGGCTGTTAAAGTACGTTTCACTTGTACTGCTAAGTTAACTTCAAGATTGCTATTGGCAGCTAAACGATAAGTAGCAATCCAGTTACCATCAGCATCAGCTGCGATTTTACTAGGCAATGGGTCTAAGGCCTGATAGTTAACGCGTTGATAAGGAGTATCTGGAATCAAACTAATTTGGGTTAGAGCCTGTTGATTAGTGGGGTTTTCTAAATGATAACGTAAATTAAAGTGAAAAAACTGCTCAGTGCCAAAGATTGCAGAGATGCCTTGTTTTTGCAGGTTAGTAAATTGAGTAGTAATGGCTGTGTTGTTTTGTTGGAGTTGGTAGTTGCTTGGGGTAACTCGAGTTGGTGGGCCAAACCTAGCTGGGGTGGTTAAATTGACTGTATATTGTTGGTAAGCTTCGGGGTTAGTTTGTTGAGGAATCACTACTTCTAAAACCTGGCCGCTAATAATGGCAACATCAGGATTTTGGTAGGAAATACTAAATTGACGTTGCTTACCCTCCCCTACTAACTCATTAGCAAAAGTAATCCCAATACTAGTATAGCCATTAGCCTTGACAATTTCTGGTTTAATGATTTGGTCTTGATCAACAACATGAATATTAGTTAAGTTTTCTGAACCGATTTTGAGGCCATATTTATTTAAATAAGTAGTGGCAGTAAGATTGGTAATGGTAAACTGATGTTCTACATAAGCTTGGCCTTGATCATTAATCGTATAGTTAGTGTGTAAATCAAGTTGAAAGGGCTGTTCTTGAGCGGCAAAAACAGGCCAAACTAGCAGTTGGAGACTGATCAGCAAACTGCCAATAAGAGCAAAAAACTTATGCTGCATTAGGATTATTTTAGCACTTATAAGCAACTTTGCATGTTGTTCAACAATCACACTACAGAAGAGTGTTAATCAGCTGGCTTAAAAAATTTAGATTAACAAAATTTTAGTAAGTAATTTTTTTGTTATTCTTTTTGTAAATAGTGGCCAGTTAAAGAAGCTGTGTTTTTGGCTAATTGAGCTGGTGTGCCAGTGGCAATTACTTCGCCTCCTTTAGCACCCCCTTCTGGACCAAGATCAATAATCCAATCAGCGTTTTTAACGATGTCCAAATTATGCTCGATCACGATCACAGTGTTGTTTTTGCCCACCAGCTGGTGAAGTACATTAAGTAAGTTTTGCACATCTGCAAAATGTAAACCAGTAGTGGGCTCATCTAAAAGATAAACCACATGCTCGTGAATACGGCCAGAAAGCTCTTTGGCTAGTTTGACTCGCTGAGCCTCTCCTCCACTTAAAGTAGGAGCAGGTTGACCAAGCTCAATATAACCTAGGCCCACATCTATTAAAGTTTTCAGTTTTCTTTTTAAAGTAGTGTGAGTTTGAAAAAACTCATTAGCTTCTTGGACTTCCATATTTAAGACTTCACTAATGTTTTTGCCCTGGTAAGTAACCTGTAGGGTTTCTTGGTTATAACGAGCGCCATTGCAAACGTCACAAGTGATATATACATCTGGCAAAAACTGCATCTCGATTTTAAGCTGACCTTCGCCTTTGCAAGCTTCGCATCGGCCGCCCTTAACATTAAAACTAAATCTACCAGGTTTATAACCACGGATTTTAGCTTCCTTGGTGTGAGCAAAGATTTTACGAATATAATCAAACACCTTAGTATAAGTAGCTGGATTAGAACGAGGAGTTTTACCAATTGGGCTTTGATCAATTAAAGCCAGCTTTTTCACTAGCGATGGCACTTGTAAAGAGTTAACTGGTCCAGGCTGAGCATCGATCTTGTAACCTAAATGTTGTGCTAGTTGATAATACAAAGTATCATTTAACAAAGTTGATTTGCCAGAACCAGACACACCAGTGATGCAAGTAAGTTTACTTAAAGGAAACTCAACAGTGAGCTTTTTTAAATTATGATGACTAGCACCAGTGATCTTGATAGCTTGGCCATTAGCCTGCGGGTTTTTTTTATTTAATTTTGGTCTAGAAACTTGTTTTTTCTTAGCTAAGTATTTACCAGTTAAGGAGTTAGCAAGCTGAGTAAGTTGAGTTGGCTCTGCTTGAGCCACTACCTGGCCGCCTAGTCGTCCAGCTTTAGGTCCAAAATCAACAATCTGATCTGCTGCCAGCATTACTTCCCGGTCGTGTTCTACTACAATCACGGTATTGCCTTGATTGCGTAAGTTTTTTAAAGTTTTAATTAAGCGCTGATTGTCTCGTGGATGTAGGCCAATAGTAGGCTCATCTAAAATATATAACACCCCGGTTAAACCAGTGCCGATTTGTGAAGCCAGTCTAATGCGCTGGGCTTCTCCTCCAGCTAAAGTACTAGCTTCACGATTTAAACTTAAATATTCTAATCCTACTGACACTAAAAAGCGCAACCGAGTAACAATTTCTTTAATGATAGATTGACCAATGGTTTTTTCTTTATGACTTAAATGATCAGTGTTAAGTAGTTGCTGACTCCAGCCTAATAATTGATCAATGGGCAAGCTGGTGATTTGAGCAATATCCTGATCATTGAACTTTACTGCTAAAGCTTCATCTTTTAGTCTAGCACCTTGACAGTCAGGGCAAGTTTGCTGCAACATATATTTTTCAATTTCTTTACGCACATAATCACTATCAGTTTCTCCATAGCGTCTTTCTAGGTTGTTAATAAAGCCTTCAAACTTTTGCTGAATGCTGGTGAGGCGGCCTTGGCGGTTAGTACCTTTAACCTGATATACTTTATCTGACCCATGAAGTAGCACTTGCTGCAGTTGAGTAGACATTTTTGCAAAAGCAGTCCGGCGGAAATCAGCCTCATAATCAGCCACTACAGTTTTAACCAGTCTTGCCCACCAAGTGTCATGGCTCAGAGTACGAGCAAAAGGAATAATGGCGCCTTCACTTAAGGTCAAGCCAGGAGCAATCATTTTTTCTGGCTCAAGCTTAAGTAAGGAGCCTAAGCCATTGCAGGTTTCACAAGCACCCTGGGGGGAATTAAAGGAAAACAATCTTGGCTCAAGTTCATTAAAAGAGATTCCGCATTGACTACAAGCCAGTTGTTCGCTAAAAAGTCTATCAATCATTTTTTTAGGCTTAGCAGGAAAATCAAAACCCTGATCTTTAATAAAACTGGCTATAGTTAAGCCATCAGCAAGCTGTAGAGCCTGCTCTAGTGATTGAGTTAATCTGCTTAATAACGTCTGGCGGCTGGCTTGATCTTGAAGTTGCTTTTTGTCAATAGTTAGTCTGTCTAAAACCACTTCAATTGAGTGCTTGTTAGTTTTAATTAAAGTTAATTCTTCACTAAGCTGATAAACTTGACCGTCAATGCGCACGCGCTGATAGCCTTTTTGCTGGAGGTTTTTAAATAGTTCCTGAAACTCTCCTTTTTGCTCTCTGATTACTGGAGCCAAAATCATTAGTCGTACTGGCTGCGATTGGCTGCGTTGGTCAAGTTCTGTAGCTAATTGCTGCACGATTTGATCAATACTTTGAGGGGCAACTTCTTGATCACATTTAGGACAATGAAGATGACCAATTCGAGCATATAATAAACGAAAATAATCATAGATTTCAGTAATAGTGCCTACAGTAGAACGAGGATTGTGTGAAGTGGTTTTTTGATCAATTGAGATCGCTGGCGACAAGCCTTCAATCTGGTCTACTGCTGGTTTACTCATGCCGCCTAAAAACTGGCGCGCATAAGAACTAAGGGACTCAACATAACGACGTTGGCCTTCGGCATATAAAGTATCAAAAGCTAATGAACTTTTGCCGCTTCCAGAAATACCAGAAAAAACAATTAATTTATTTTTAGGAATGGCTAGATCTAGGTTTTGGAGATTGTGTTCTCGTGCTCCTTTGATAAGGATGTGTTCAATCGGGCTAAGTGGCGAAGGCTGAGATTGTTTGCTAGTGGAGGTTTTTGAATCAGCTTTTTCTTTATCAATCTTTTCTTTAACTGAAGATTTTTTATTTTTAGGAGAGCTGGTGAAGGAAGCAGCATGAGACATGAGCGGATTATTATACTGGAAGACCAGTAGCTTTGGCAGGGTTAAAAAACTGTTGATTTAATTGTTTAACAACTTAATTTTATCCCGTAAAATTGCTGCTAATTCAAAGTCTAGCTCATTGGCAGCTTGTGTCATTCGCCGCTGTAGTTTGACTGTTAGCTTTTTTTTGTCTTGGGGGGTGAGTGCTTGAGGATCGATTTTATTTATATCAAGGCTTTCTTTTTTGGTTAATTTAATGATCAGTGGCTTGGTTGGTTTTTGAGCTTTATTAGAGGTGGTTTGGTAAGGTTTATTGGGTGTTTCTCTCACCAGTAGGGGTTTTTTAATGGCTTTAGTAATGGTGGTAGGAGTGATTTGGTGAGTGTGGTTGTATTGAAGTTGAATTTGGCGGCGGCGCGCGGTTTCTTCTATAGCCTGGCGCATAGCTTTAGTAGGTTGGTTGGCATATAAAATGGCTAGTCCATTTACATGGCGCGCCGCCCTCCCCATTGTCTGAATCAATGAAGTGGTTGAGCGTAAAAAACCAGCTTTATCAGCATCCAAAATAGCTACTAAGCTAACTTCTGGCAAATCTAGTCCTTCTCTAAGCAAGTTAATGCCCACTAATACATCATATTTACCTTTACGCAAATCAGCTAAGATTTCTGATCGCTCTAAAGTTTCAATATCAGAATGTAAATAAGCTACTTGTGGTAGTTGAAGATCAGTTAATTGCTTATTAATAACTTTGTGGTCTTGATCAGTTTTTTGAGCATAAGCTTGTTTTATTAGTTGGCGGAGTTTTTTTTCATTGTTAAGATAGTCAGTCAAAGCTTCAGCCATGCGTTTAGTTAAAGTGGTTACCAGCACTCGCTGTTTTTGCTGCTTACGTTTTACAATTTCTTTAATGAGATCAGGAATTTGATTTTTTACTGGCCTAACTTCAACCTGCGGATCAACCAGGCCAGTGGGCCTAATCAGTTGTTCTACTACTTCTCCACTCGCTTGTGAGATTTCCCAGTCAGCTGGAGTAGCTGAAACATAAACAAGCTGATCATTACGTCTTAAAAATTCAGGAAATTTTAGCGGTCGGTTGTCAATTGCACTGGGCAATCTAAAACCATACTCTATTAAAGTTTGTTTACGAGCCTGATCACCACGATACATTCCTTTAATTTGTGGCACTGTCATGTGA
>WJLO01000006.1 GCA_014728425.1 Minisyncoccota bacterium
ATTCTTAAAGATTTTTTTTTGATGATGTCACGAGCTTTTTGGGAAGTCATTTTAAAAGGTTTAACCAATTTATTGACTCCAGCTAAACATAAATTTTTTTTAAACTGTCCATAAATGGTTTGACTTGGTTTTAAAGGAGCAGTATAAAGACTTTCCTTGCCAGGATTTCCTTTGAAAGTATCAACAGCATAAACCCGACCATTCTCACTAACCTGACATCCCTTAGCTAAATAAATAGTTGATTTTCCCAACCAACTACCAACTTCAACAATATTGCCTGTAGTATTGGCTGTGGCACTAAGATAAAACAAAACCTCAGCTTCTTGATCAGTTAACATCCCAGTAATGTCTTTAACTTGAGCTTGGAAGTTTCTTAGATAACTGGCCTTTGTTTGTCCCAGTTGATTAGTTTTAGGATTAATTAAAGGAAAGTGGTTTTTCAAATCAGCATAAACTAAATAGTTTTTCTTAAGCTGATTTAACTGTTTAATAATATAGTTGAGAACCTGATAAAAAAAATTTTTCATTAACAACTTTTTTTCTTAATAACTCAAAATCTTGTCAAATTAACAAAACTAGCTCTTGCAGCTACTCTACCTAAACTAATCTTAGCTTTACTGCAAGATTCCTTAAAACACCTCTAACCACCTTATCATAATTTGTTGAAAATTGCTCAATGGCAATAATTTTTTTTGTAGGAAACAAAAAGCAATATTGCTGATAAAGTTGGTAAAAGTTTTTTAACTCATAATTAATAATCGTGTTAAGTTTATTAACAGTTTGTTTTTTAGTAAGAGTTTTTTCCTGATCAGTCAATGGTTTTGATTTTGAAGTTTTTTGCAAAATTGTCAACTGTTTAAGTTGAGCTTGTGATTTAGAGTCTATATTGAGCTGACTTGGACTCACGCCAATGTTGGTAGAAACCTCAGCTAGTTCTGCTAGTCGATAAAACACTTTACCTACAGGACCGCGAAATAATAACGACAGTTTTGCTAAAAATTTTTTAAGTTGCATAGTTAGTTTTAGTCGCCAACTAGTTAATATTGGTAAGTTTTGATAAAGCTGAGGAAAACGAGCTAGGTTGTAAGAAAATAAATTAATTACTTTAGGGTAAAGATAAACTTGTTGATCTTTAACAACACAATAATCATCACCAATAAAGTCACAATCTTTTTGCATCAATTGTAAAACTTGATCGGTTTTTCCAGTGTGACGCCAAGCTGTTAAAACAGTTGCTTGATTATGTTGATCAACTATGCCACTAGCATGAAGATATAGAATTTGATAACTAGCAGACCAGATAATTAACAATGGTTCGATCACAAAAGTAAATAAATAATAAAGATCAAAGTCTGGCTCTACTACTAAGTTGAGTTTTTTACTTGTAAAATCATGAAGATTTAATTTAACTAAATTCTTTTGAGTATCTTGAATGAAAAAACTTGACCCATCACTGAAGGCTTGGCCTTCTAATTGAGTCTGGAAATTAACTGCACTCAGTTTTTTAAAATTAATAGTAATGATAATTAAGGGTTGAGTAGTTGAATTGGTTTGGAAAAACAACTTGTTGAAAAAATCTTGATGTCTTAACTGAGCATTTTGAAATTGAAGTTGGCTAAAAGGCAGCTCAATACTGAAGTTCATAATTTTTCTCCAGAAAAATTTGCCAAATAACCAAGTTGCAGCTCACAATAATCAACTTTAGGAAAATCTTTAGTTTGCCATAATGAACCAGCCTGATAGAGGCTAATAGGAGCAAATGCTACTGCTTCTTGAGCCACAATTTGTTGATGTTGAATTTTTTGACTAGCTTGTTGTTGAGTAAGTTGTTGGCGGCGCCAATGTTGACCCTGAGTGAGTAAATAAATGGTTTTAATCTGAGCTTGCAACTTTTTAGCATATTGAGCTGGTGTTAATTCAATAGTTTGTTTACCAAAACCAAACTCTGCTACTGGAGATTGAGCTAAAAACTCTAAACTAGCTTGATCTAAACGCACTACATCTGGGGCAAAATAAGCTTGAGTACCTTTAATCAATAAATAATTATCAGCAAAAGCACGGTAGTCAGCTTGCTTAATCAGCAGTTGCGCTAAAGTGCTTTTGCCAACACCATTGTCACCAGCTAAAACCAAAACCCGATCATCTTTTTCCACTGCTGCTGCATGTAAACACAACAGATGTTGATCTTGAACTAAAAACCACAACAAACTTTGTTCTAAATAAAATTTAATTAATTGCTGAAACAGTTGTTTTTTTAAAACTCCTTTGCTAAGCAAGTTTAAAACTTTAAAAATAGAGCTTGGTTGGAAACTAATTATAATTTCGGCTGGCAAATGCTCTTTGTTAAAAGTAATTTTAATTACTGTTTTGCTGGTTAAATAATGATGCTCAAGCCACAGTTGCTGCTGGCTCTTACTCACAAATTGATTAAGCTTAGTAAGATTATGGGGTTTGGGCAGAGATTGAGGAGTTACTTTAATCTTAATTTTTTCTTTTACTAAAGCAGCAGTCGCTCCTGGCTTAAATCGACCAAATCTTTGCTTTAACAATGTTAAAAATAGAGGTTGAGCAACTACAGCCTGGCAATCAAGACCAAAAAAATTAAAGTTAAATTGCTTGTTCATAAAGTTGTTCCATTTTAGCACTCATTGCTTGAATTGAATACTTAGTATTAACTAATCGAGCAGCTTGTTGACCGCGTCGAGCTAAAATTGTTGACCTGGGCCAGTGCTGAAAAAAATCTTTTAATTGAGTTATTAAATGATCTTTTTTAATCACCCAACCAGCTTTAGCTTGAGCCACTTCAGCAAAATTACAACCATCAGTAATTAGTACTGGCAAGCCAGCTTGCATTGCTTCTAAAACACTAATTGAAAAACCCTCAGCATAAGATGGATAAACAAATAAATCCGCCAAGGCAAATAAAGCTTGCTTGTCAGCATCATTAACATAACCTAAAAAATGCACTTGCTGGAGTTGCTGTTGCGCTACAGTTTGTTGAAGTTCTGCTAAAGCACCATCATCTGGTCCAGCTAGCAATAGCTGCCAGTTCTTTGAAAAATTTTTTAAAGCTAAAATTAATTCTTTAAGACCTTTTTGAGGATGAAGTTTACCAATATACAACAAAGTAAGAATTTTTTGCTGATCAAAGGCCTTAAATTTAGTTGATTTTTTAACTTTAACCTCAGGTACCCCATTATAAACCAGTTGAACATTTTTTAAGCCTAATTTTTGCAAATCTCGTTGTTCTTGAGCAGAAACTGCTATGACTGCCTGTGCCCTTTTTAGTACTGGCCAAGCTAGATAATAAAAAATTTTTTTAACTAAGCTACGACGCTGCATTCTAACTGGATCAATCACTCCATGTGGAGTAATTAAATAAGGTTTATTAACCAAAATTGCTAAATAGGCCAACAAGATTTGAGGCAAAATAAAAACATCATGTAAATGCACTAGGTCAAATTGCTGATGTTCTTTAATAAACTGTCTGACCATGCCAAAGCCAGTAAAAAACCGCCAATGAAAAGCCCAACTATTAACTAAATTAGCAAAGTAATTGATTTTCAAATTAACAGTTGATGGTAAGCGCTTGTTAGCCCTGATTCTTTGTTGAGCATCCCAAACATCTGTAGTATAAATAGTAAGCTGATGCTTTTTGGCTAACTCTACACTTAAATCATAGACTACTTTAGCTGGCCCCCCATAGGTTAAAGCAGGATAAAGATAGCAACAGACTTGGAGAATTTTCATGTATTTATTTATTTAATAATATATTTAGTCTAGTTTTTTAGCCCACTTTAATTACAAAATAAAGCAAGAAGTTGTTAATAACAGCTTTTTATCTTGCAGTCTTTAATTAATTAATGATCATTAGCTTTAGTAATTATTGACCTCAGCTACACTAAAATTTTAATCAACTGATAATAGGCTGACAAAACCGGATTTAATAAATATTTAACCACTAGATGATCAGCATAAATAAAACCCAATCTACTATGAAACTTTTGCATAATTTGCTGATCATTAACTTGCCGCAATGCTTGAATTTTTCGCCGTTGTCTTAATAGGGTGTTTAACTGAGTAATTACTGCTGGCCAAGTTTTAAGCTTAGCAACTCCCCAACCGCTCAAGCTAGCATAAACCATCATGGCTATTTCTCCAATGATGATCATTGGCAACAACAACCATAAAGTCTTGAGTTGATAGTTTTTCAAAATCGTTAATAAACGATTACGTTCACAAAAAAACAATTTAGTTTGAAAAGCTAAATTAGTAGTTACTGGTTTAAATTTATAGTCATGGTAAATTTTACTCTCAGGAACAAACCACAGCTTAAAGCCTAACAAGCGTAATCGCCAAGATAAATCACTATCCTCATAGTAAAGAAAGTAGTTAGCTGCTAAACCATGTGCCTGTTTAAAAGCAGTTTTCCGCAATAATACTCCGCAGCCACTAATGGAAACTATTGGTCCTGCTTGCGGTAACTTAGCAGCTTGATAATCACGTAACCAATCAAAGCCTAGATAATGAGCAACTTTGCCAGTTAAATTAAGCTTGTGGGGTTGCTTTAAAAGATAAACTGCTGGCTGACATGCAGCAATTTCCAGATTAGTTTCGGCCTTACTAACCAGTGGTTTTAAAAAATGTTTAGTTACTTGAGTATCTGCATTTAATAAAAATAAATATTTCCCTTTAGCTTGCTGGACTGCTAAATTATTGCCGGCAGCATAACCAAGATTGTTTTTAGCTAATACAAGCTTGAATTTTTGGGGAGTTTTTTTCTGCCATTTTTGCAAGATTTCTTGACTACCATCAGCAGAATTACTATCAACTACAATGACTTCAAAATTAGCATAACTGTTTTGCAGTACTGAATCCAAGCAGGTAGCTAAATAATCAGCTTGATTATAAGTAACAATAATAATTGAAACCAAAGGTTTGTTCATAAAAACTTGGTTAGTTCATTACTTTAGTAGCTGGTTATTGTAAGTATGCATAACAATCAACCTTAATAAATCAGCCTAAAGATAGTTATTAGCTAAATACCACTGACCAGTTAAACGAGCACCCTGTTTAAAAGAAATCTGTGGTTGATAGTTAAGCTCTTTTTTAGCCTTACTAATATCATAATAATAAGTAGTAGTCATGGTGCGCACTCGCGAGGGATATAAAAGGGGCTTAATGCCAGTTAACTTACCTAGACCAGCCAAACCATAGGCAGCTAGCATAGCTAATGATTGAGGTAAATGCCAATTAGGCACTTTTTCATTAATACTAGCAGCCACTTCTTTAACTACAGTAACTAACTTAGTGGGCTGAGCACCAGCTAAAATATAATCACCAGCTTTTAAGCTAGACTGAGCTGCTAAATAAGCACCAGTAACCAAATCTTTAACATAAACATAATGAAGTTTATTTTGCCCATCGCCAATAATCACAAAACGATGATTTTTAATGGCGCGATATAAAGCCAAAGTGGGCCCTTGTTCTCGCGGCCCATAAACACTAGCCGGCCGCACAATTGCATAGGGCAAACCCCATTGTTGATGAGCCTTAACGATCTTTTTTTCTGCTGCCCATTTAGATTGACCATAAAAATTAGTATAGTTTTTAGGCTGAGTTTCTTTCCAGCCTTTAATCTCACCAATGTCTGCTGGCAAGCCAAACACAGCAATACTGCTAAAAAAAACAAATTTTTGTAGTTGAAGCTGGTGTTTTTTTACAGCATTAATTAAATTTTGCGTGCCAGCAACATTAACATCTTGATAAGCAGCAAAACTTTTGCCCTCAAAATCAATTCTGGCTGCTAGATGATAAATGGTTTTAACTCCAGCTACAGCTTGATTAACACATTTAGGATCACGCACATCTCCTCTAACAATCTCAAAATCCTTATCAGGTAAATTAATAAGTGGCTCATCATTAAAAACCAATAGCCGTAGTTGTTGCGGCTTAATGTTTTTACTTAATAGTAAGTCAACTAAATGACTACCAATAAAACCAGCTGCTCCAGTAATTAAAATCTTTTGCGCCATAATAAACCTCAGTGCTAAAACAAGCTTGTTTAATAATTACTATTTCTTTTTTTGACTTTCTTCAATAGCTTGTTTACGCACAAACTCTTCTAATTTTTTACTGTTTTCGCGTTGCAAAAAATAGCTCATGATCACAATGGTGGTTAAGATCATTAAAGCAATCACAATTAACAGATCAAAAACCCTAGTAAACTGCAAGATTTGAGTAATGCCTAATAGCCAATCAGGAAACAAAGCAATTACAATAAAAACCAGCCACAAACTATACCAAAAAGATAACTCTAATTTAGAAAGCTTTAGTTTACGAAAATGAATCCGTACCACATAAATCATAAAAGCAGCAAAAAAAATCGCAATAATTTGAAAAATACTCATATCAACTCCTTTAAATCTTAAATCTTAAGTTTATTAAATAAGCAACAATCTTAATGGTGTCTAATAAAGTCATACCTCGATCAAGATCATGATAGATGGTCTCTATGCCCACTGTGACAAAGGGTATTTTTAGTTTAGCAGTTTTAGCAGCGATTTCTAGTTCTACTTCATAACCACTGGCTTCCCAAGCTAATTGCTGATAAACTTGTTTACTGAAAGCTTGAAAGCCGCAAGGAATATCAGGAATATAGTTGCCAAATAACAATAAAATCACCACTGAAACTAAGCGATTACCCATCACTCTAATCAATGGCATGCGATGATCAATAGCTCTCTCGCCAAAAATTAACTGCCGGCCTTTAGCAAACTCTTTAAAAAACAAAGTTAGTTCTGCAGCTTGATGTTGGTCATCACTGTCCATTAAGATCACTGCCTGAGCATTAAGTTCTTTAAAAGCGTATTCACAACCAGTTTTTAAAGCAGCTCCTTTACCTAAATTAACTTGATGAGCTAAAACATGCTGCAGTTGTTTTTGAGCGATCTTTACTGACCGGTCACTAGAGCCATCATCAACATAAATAATGTTTTGAGTTTGTTTTTTGACTTGCTGTAACACTCGGTCTAGATATTGACTTTCATTATAACCAGGAATAACTAACCAAATGTCGTTTTTCTTCATTGTTTTTGCTCCAAAAAATGGACGGTCAAATTGCCATCGCAATGATACCTAGTAGTTTCTTGAGCTGGACCAAATAAAGTTAGCTCATTAAAAGCAGTTTGTCCATGAGTATACACTGACTGATCAGCAATCACTGCCATACGCTTAGACCAATTAGGAGTTTGGGTAATATCTCTTACCCGGCAACCATATTTATTAAGTAAAAAAGCATGATCAGGAGCAAAATGATAACTATACCAAGCTTGGACCGTAACATAAAATGCTCCTTGCTCCTGTTGGCAAACTTCACGTGCACAATTTTCTAATTGGGCAATAGTTCTTCGCGCCGGGGTAAAATAATGATCTAACTGACTGGGGTGGAGCCAAAAATAACCCCAGACTAAAAGTAAAAAAACCAGCACTGGTTTCCGCATTAAAGCAAGTGTCACTAATAATAAAGTTAATAAGCCAAAAACATAATGAGCAAACAAGGTAAACGGCATTAAATAAGTCAGAACTGTACTAAATAACAAAAGAGTTAAAAAAATCAAAAAATATCGATCTTGCTTAGTTAGTTTGGTTTTTTTCACCATCACTAAGTTAGCAACCAAGGCAACAATTAATGCCAAACTCGCTTTAGTCCTCCAAGTTCGATTATAAACCCCACTAAGAAACTTGCCTAAATCTAAAAGTTTTTGCTGGTAATCTAGCAACGGTGCCATAATTAGTGGTTCATCCATTAATAAACGTTTGCTAAAAAAGAACTGATGCCGCAACTCAAAAATCACCAATGGTAAAAACACCAAACTAAAACTAGTTATCAAAGCTAAAACTGCCTGTTTTAACCATGGCTGATTTTTCCTAAGCAACCAGAATTGATAACCCAAGACCACTAAGACCGTTGGCACTAACGAATAAGTAATTCCCACACTAATTGCTAAGCACAGATTAAACAACCAAATCCTCACTCGCGTTGGTTTTTCTCGAATTAAAACTAAACCTAACCAAGCAGTAAATAAAAATGGTGGCGTAAAAGAAGGATTCCAAGGATAACGTAGTTGGAAAATAAGTTCTGGATGAAAACTGACTAACAAACCTAGCAACAACACCACTTGAATAAGCCAAGGTTTAGTCCTAAAAAACCATAATCCTAATAAAAAAACTGCTATATATAAAACTAAAATAGTAATCACTGCTGTATAAACAGAAAAACCACTTAAGAAAAACGCTGGCATTAATAAATAATAATAAATTGGGCTCTGATTAAGCGGCAAAAAACTAATACTTGGACCTAATAAAATCGGTTTACGATCTTGCCAAGCTATCATCAGGGTGTGGAGATCTCGACCCATATCTGAAAAAAACTCCAAAGAACTAGGC
>WJLO01000048.1 GCA_014728425.1 Minisyncoccota bacterium
AATCCGCATGCCAGTTTGGTACAACATTGACAATAATCCAGACCTGCAAATCACTTTTATTAAAAACAACAAGACCGTTGTTGGCAAACTAAGCGAACTTCTTAAAAAACATTCTTTAAAAACCATTAGGGCCGGCTTACAGTCTTTGCGAGCGCCCATTAAAGCTCAATACCAAGTGTCGCTCACCCCCCCAGGAGATAACTATCTACAAGAAACCGATACTTTTGACACCTGGTTTTCTTCTAGTCAGTGGCCAGTGGTTACTCTTAAAAACAATAAGGCTCGTGACTTTAAGCGTTTTTACCCCACTGCTGTAATGGAAACCGCCTACGACATTCTGCCTTTTTGGGTAATGAGAATGTTAATGATGGGTTTGTTTATGACTAACCAGGTGCCTTTTAAAAAAGTTTATTTTCACGGCCTAATTAGAGATGCCAAGGGCCAAAAAATGAGCAAGAGTAAGGGTAATGTAGTAAACCCCTTAAAAATCACAGCAAAATATGGCGCTGACGCCCTTAGAATGGCTTTAACCATTCGCTCAAGCGCTGGTTTAGACAAATCTGTTGGAGTGCCAGATTTTAAAGCAGCCCGAAACCTTACTAACAAAATCTGGAACGCTGCACGATTTGTATTGATGAATCAACAACAGCAAGATCTTGTTAAAACCAAAGCCACCAACGACGAGCAGTTTGTCAAAAAGCTTCAGCAAGTTGTTGCTCAAGTTAGCAATCAACTAAATGATTACAAACTAGGTCTTGCTGCTGAAACCTTATATAATGAGTTTTGGCATTGGTATTGTGATTACGCTATTGAGGCTAGTAAAAAAGAACAGATTTCTCAACAAAAACTCCTTTTGGGCTTAACCGCTTTTTTAAAGCTTTTCCACCCCTTTATGCCCTTTGTTACTGAGGCTATTTGGCAAGAGCTTAGTCAGCAACAATTGGTAAAAGAGCCACTGCTAATCACCGCCAACTGGCCCGAAGCCGCTGCTGTTAAACAAAAAACCAACTAGCTTTAGACTTTTACTACAGTTTTTTTGTATACTAAACTCAGTTTCATCACAAGCCCTGTTGTTAAAAAACAACAAAACAGAGTCACTAAAACCAATAAAAAATTAAGGCTGTCTAAAAAAAACAAAACTGGCTAAAAATGATTTTTAACTCTCAAATCAACTAAATTAACCAAAATATGAGTTTAAATAACTGGTTGCTGCTACCTCTTTTTATCTTAAAGCTATTGACTGCTAATTTGGTTTTTTTAACTAAGCTGGCAGTGCTCAAACAAGGGCAACTAATAGTTTTGTTGGTTTTTTTAATACTAACTAGCCTGCAGTTGTGGTTTTTAAGCCAACGCCCTCAAGCTTGGTCGCAAACCCAGACCAACACTCCCCCATCAGAAAAAAAACTGGCCAATTACCTAAACCTTACTAACACCTACACCTATCAACTTGAACCCAAGCCAGAGTTAATCCAACAAGAGCTTTATCACTACCAACAGTTACTAAAAAAACAACCCGCTCATCGCGACTTGTTAATTAATGCCGCTATTTTAAGCTTTCACACCAACAAAGAAGATTTGTTCGAACAATATCTTCGTCAGGCAAAAAATCTTGATCCTAATAATGAAATCTTTAACTAGGCTATAAGCCAATTACTTGTCTTCAGCTGGTGGCTTGGTGGCTCCTTGTTCAGTTGAATCTAACTCTTTTTCTTGATCCTCTGCAGCAACCTCGCCTTCTGCGCCCTCCTCCTCTGCCGCCACAACCTCTTCTCCCGCTGACAACTCAGTCTCTGGCTCTGGTTCCTCTTCTTCCTTAACCTCTTGCACTAGCACCACTGGAGCGTCTTCGCCCTCTTCCCCGACCACTAAGCTTACCTTACTGCGATCAAACTCCAAATCTGCTAGGGTCACAGATTGACCAATTTCAGCAAACTGAGCAACATCAATAACAAATTTCTCTGGCAAGTCTGTGGGCAAGGCCTCAACCTCAATAGTGTCTCTCACAGTAACCAGCACTGCTTCAGGCAGCTCAAACTCCCCCACCAGCTCTACTGGCACCTCTGTGGTGATTTTTTCTTTTAAGCTCACTTGTTTAAAAGCCACATGAATGGGTTCGTCAGTTAAGGGATCAAATTGAATTTCGTCAATTAAAACCGGTAGTTCTTTTTTAGCATCAGTAAGCTTTAGGTAAATTAAGCCGCTCTCCCCTGCTTGATTATAAAGTTTCTGAAACTTACTAGCTGCCACTTGCACAGCCTGAGAAGACTCTCCAGCTCCAAAAACATTGGCCGGCAAAACATGCTCTGCCCGCAGTTTTTTAGCAGGGATTTTAAGATCTCTGGTTTTAACTGAAAAAACTATTTTGCTCATAATCTTCCTATTAATTAGATCATAATTGTATCACAACCTAATAAGATTGAAAAACGAAAACCCTGACCAACCTTGCCAACTCAAAAACCAAAGACTGTTATTTTTGTTTACCTTTAAAAAGCTTGGGGTTTTATAATATTTGTTTTTTTACAACTCGCCTAATGAGTAGGTAGATTTTCTAAATTGGCGCTCTGGAAAGCTTGCTTTGTTTTAAAAACAACACAGCTTTTCAACACTGTTTTTATGAATTTTTGTTCATTTTCATGTGTAATAAATAAGTGTTTTTTTCACGTGATAGTTTTCTAACCACAGTCAAAATATTAAATACACATTCCCTACACACAAAACCCGAATAAATAATTAACTCTCGTTAATAAAAAACCCTACTCAAACATCACTCCTACAAAAGCATGATCTTGAGAATCAGGTTCAAAAATAATTCTTTGGCCAAAAGTTTGCGCCTGTGGGGCAATCACTTGAGCTTGAAAGGCCTGATTATAGTAAAGATTAATGGCTAAGTCATAATCAACCACCCCAGACTGCTGTTGGTCAAAAAACACATATGAAAATGGAGGAGAGGGGGTTGTTTTAACCACATATGTTAGCTCAACTGTTACGCTCTCTTGAGGAGGAATCTCTACTAACAAGCCCACCACCTGTCTGTCTTGAGCGGAGTATTTTACCAATTGGTCTGGTTTAAGTGGTTTAGCTGCCACCCGAACGCTTTCTACTTTGGCCTCTTGAGGTAAGTAAAAACGCAAATAGTTCCTATAATCACCCAGGGGCCAAGTTTTTGATCTAGCTTGGTTTTCAAAAACAATTTTACGTTGATGAAGAATTTCTTGCTGATTTAAGGTAATATTGTGCACAATGTCTCGACTAATATAGCTGTTGATTTTATTAACCCCCACATTGCTTTCAACTTGGTTGAAAAAATCTACCACACAATCGGCTTGAGCAAACTGAGCTGGACACTGCGGGGTAATTAGATTGCCAGCCCAACC
The DNA here is from genome assembly GCA_014728425.1 of Minisyncoccota bacterium. Lineage (GTDB taxonomy): Bacteria > Patescibacteriota > Microgenomatia > UBA1400 > PJMF01 > WJLO01. Next base: position 3,375 of record WJLO01000048.1, read on the forward strand.
CAAGTTCATTAGGGTTTGATTGTTGTTGGCATTGTTTAGGCTTAGTAACACTTGATGGCTTTCTAAATTACGATAAAGCGTGGCCAAAAACTGAGCGGCTTGGGTTTGACTAGAGTTTTCTAACTGACGAAAAAACTTAGTTAACAACAAAGCAGAGTAGTCTTGTTGACCGGCTTGATTGGGGTTAGTTTCAGCATGAAACTCCATTCTTTCTCTAAGGTTTTTAGCTGTTAAAATCTCATTGTATTCTGGTAAATTTAAAGAGCCAATGTCTGTTAACCAATCTTCTAAAAACACCAGGTTGACTGCCATTACGCCGTCAACTCGTTTGTTTAAAGCCTGCTCAATAAACCAGGTTACCTTTCTAGCAGTGGCTGGAAAATCTGGATTCCAGTTACTATCGCGCAAAAACCACTTTTGTTCACCTAAAAACCTTTTAATTTCTTCTGGGGGAGTAACTGCTCCTGGTAGTTTTTGATCTAGCTCATAAACACTAAAAACCTGCACATCAATAAGCATGCCTTTGTCAAAGGTCAGCAAGGCTACCGCTTGAATAAAACCACCAGTTGGCCGCAGCTCTTGGTTGTTTTGTAACAACACTGCATAGGTTTTCTTTTGAGTAACTCCTAAAATCTCTGGCAAAACCGGCTCAAGTTGACGAGCCTGAGCTAAAATCTTTACACTTTGGCTAAGTTTTTCCTGATATTCTACTAACCTATCTTGATCTGACTCAGAAAAATCTTCTGGGTTGAGCTTACCAACTTCTGCTTTCACTAAAGCCAACCCTTGATAAAGTTTTTGAGTGCTACTATTGAGCTGGTTCAGCAACACATTGCTTTCTGCTTGACCACTCATCACGCTTAAAAACAAACCAGTGGTTTGTCTTAAGGTTTGTTGTTTTAAGGCTGCCAATTCATCAAAACGCTTGTTTAAAGAAACCAATAGTAGGGGTAGGTCAAACAAACCGCCATCAATAATATTGCTATACCAGCTTACTTGCGTAGCTAAAAAACCAACCACTGGATTTGACTCTGCGACCTTAGAGTCTTCTAAAGAGGTTTCTAAAACCTGTTCCACTTTGCTTATTAAAATCTGCTGAGCCCTAATCTTAGTTAGGGTAAAAACACCAAACAAAAGCAGGCTCAATAACCCTGTAGTCATTAAGCCCAGTCCTAAAAAGAAGGCTAGTTTGCGTCTTTTTGATTTTTGAATGATTTTTTTGGTTTCTTGCGCCAGGCTTAAAGTGCGCGCCACTTTAGCCTGAGTGCGTTTTTGCGAAAAAATATTAAGCAGGGTTTTATCAACAGTTGATTTGGTATTAAGCCTGGTTGTTGGTTTTTTAACCGATGACGAGGCTGGGCTTGTTTGGCCTTGCTGATTTTGGTTTTTAATCAATAACTTAGACGGGGTAATATAAGAGCCAGCTTCAGAAGACTTTTTAAAGCTGATAGCTGATTGTTGGGCTGCCAACTGAGCTTGATTAAGGCTTGACTGGGTTGACAATGGGTTTTCAAGGTCTAGGGGAGTGGGAGAGACCTGATTAGATTGAGTTTTGCTAATTGATTGAGCTAGCTTAAGCAATTTAGCTAAACTTAGGGAGGTTTTTGGCTCGCCTTGAAGTTTTTTGGGCAACTGACGAACTAGTTTGT
>WJLO01000049.1 GCA_014728425.1 Minisyncoccota bacterium
CCCTCTAATAACTGCCATTCTTGTTGATTAACAAAAAACACCCGGCAAGGGATTTGCTTAATTGCTAAACTGCGCTGCGCTAATAAGCTCAAGTCAGCTTTGCCAGGATTCCAAGACAAGTTAACTTGAGGATTTTTCCTAATGATTTGAAAAATCTTGGCCAAAGTCTGTTCTTGACCAGCTAAACTAGAAACATGCACCCATTTAGTTTTGGTTAACCAATAAATAGGAATGTCATAGGGATCAAGCTGAGAAGAAGCTCCGCGGTGAACCATAATGATTCTTTTGCCTGCTGTACCAATTAAAATAACCGACCCACCGGTGTATTCTTTTTTTTCTTTAATTAAAAGCCGAATGCCCACCTGTTCTCGGATTAAGTCATTAACTACGATTTGACTAAAGTTATCACGCCCGGTTTCGGCAATTACCCCAGTTTTAAAACCTAAACGAGCCCAGCCTACTGCAGTATTAGTAGCTCCACCACCAGTGTAAACCTTAAACTCTTCAATCTCTACTTTATCACCATATAATTGGCACAACTGCTCACCGGCTTGACCAGTTTGCTGATCATGAGTGGCTTGAGCTTGAAATTTATCTGAGTGAATAAAAACATCTACGACTGCTGAGCCAATTGAAAGAACATCGTACATAGTTACTTTGATAATTTATCTCGATGAGCTAGTTCTTGTTCAAAATCTGTTAAAACCTGAACTAACTGCTGCTCATCTTTAACAATCTTATAAACTTGATTTTCTCTTTTACCTAAGAAAAAATATTCATTAATAACTTTAATGATCTCATGCCAAAACTCACCATAAAGGATTAATGGTTTGTGATGGCCATAATAGAGATGAGCTAATAACCAGGCTGTAGACCACTCACTTAAAGTACCGGTCCCACCACGAAAAACAATAAAAGCATCAGCATTATCCATCAGGCCAAACATGCGTTCGATATAATTGGCAGTTTTGATCTCTTGGTCTACATGATTAGCTTGAGAACGGCCTTCAAATTCTGGCATGTCTTTAGGATAAAAAGTAACTGCAATGGTTTCTCCACCAGCTGACTCTGCTCCCTGAGTGGCAGCAGCCATAATTCCTGGGCCGCCACCATTAACAATCACACGGTCATGATAAGCTAAATAACGGGCTACTTTAAAAGCTTCTTGATAAACTGGATGCTGTTCATCTACGTCTGCACTCCCAAAAAAAGCAATCTTTTTGATTTGATGATGTTTTTTTGTTTCTGGAATCGGAATTTTAGTTTTCATTGATCTTTAAAGATTAATTAGTAAATCAACTTACTGATATTCTCAACTAAACTGACCAGCATCTCTTGCTCTTCAGCTTAACTTAGCTACTTTAAGCTTAGTTGCTAAACAGTCTCTTGATTCAAGCTCAAGGTTATTGCTTAGCAAAGTCATTAAATTGCTTAACAACTTGATCTAAGTCCTGAGCCTGCCAAAGGGCACTGCCCACTACCAGGCCAGTTGCTCCAGCCTTGATAAGCTTAGCTGCATTAATTAGTTTTACCCCACCATCAACCAAGATTTCAAGACTTAATTCACGCTGATTAACTAAATCTTGGAGTTTTTGTAACTTAGCTAAAACCTGATCCTGAAACTGTTGACCTTGAAAGCCAGCTTTAATACCCATTAGTTGAATAAGGTTCAACTCTGCCCAAATTGAGTCATCTACTGCTGATAAAGGCGTATATAGATCTAAAGACAGTCCCGCCTGCCAGCCATGTCTGGCAACTTCTTGAAAAAAATCAGCTTGATAGCTCATTCGCTCTACTTGAGCAATTACAGCTCTAATAGGCAGTTCTTTTTCTACCTCAATTAGCTCCCAAACATAATCCATGGGTTCATTAGTCATCAGGTGAAAATCAACTTTTAAATTACCCCAATCCAGCTCTAGTAGGTCAGCTGGAGTAACTGTGAGATTGTCAACAAATTGCCCATCAATAACATCAAGCTGTACTACTGAAACAGCAGCCTGATCTTTAACTAAATCAAGCTGCTTTTGCACAACCTGCAAACTGTCAGTCAAAATAGCTGGATAAAGTAGTGGAGAGTTAATGGTGTTGTTCATAATCACTAATCTGAGCTAATCGTCGCACATGCCTGGCTTCTCCAGGAAAATCAGTTTGTAAAAATACTTGCAGTACTTTTTTGGCAGCAGCTAAGTCTAACCATTGGGAAGCCAGAGCAATTACATTAGCATTATTATGAACTCTAGCATGCTTAGCCTCTGCTGCATTTCTTGCCTCTACTGCGCGAATGCCTTTGACTTTGTTAGCAGTTATTACCATTCCTCCTCCAGAAGCACAAAGCAACACTCCTCTTGAGCCTGGGTCTTGACTGACTTTTTGAGCTACTTTTAAAGCATATTGCGGATAATCATCTTGAGGATCATGTCTTAAAGCTCCTAAATCAGTGAGTTGATAATTCTGAGCTGTTAACCAACTCTTGAGTTGTTCTTTAAAAGCAAAACCCTGATGATCAGCACCTAAATATAATTTCATAAATAACCTCTTTTTTAAGCTCGCCAAGATTCACTAAAAACTGCTGACGCAAGTTGAGGTCCAGTATATTTTAGCTGGAAGTGAACCTCAGTCCAACCACCAAAAAACCCCGGCGTGAACCGGGGTTTTAGATTTTGTTTCAAAGCCTAGAATGAAACTGCATCATCCTTTTTAGGGGCTTTTTTAAGCACTGGCATCCCAGTTCTCTTGGTCTCGACTACAGTGTAGCCGGCTGGAACCTCTTCCAAAGCACCTTCACGAATATCGCGAGCAAAAAAATAAATAGTTTGCACTCGACCATTTTTCAGGGTCACATCTTTGGTGTGCAGATAATAAGTCTGCCCCTTTGAGTTAGTGTAGCTGTAAGCCTGGACATCTGCCATATAAGCTTCCTTTCTTCGACCTGATTTACAGATGCATCAGGCCTTTAATAATTTGTTACCTATTTAGCGTATATCATACTCGGGTAACTTATCAAGACGCAATTTTTATTCCTTGGGGATTATGCCCGTAAGCACTACCTCTTCAATAGTATTGTCAGGACGCAGTTCCTTGCTAACAGTAATCTCTAAGGGTAGATTACTAGCATCAACTGAAGCACTTCCTACATAACCGCCTTTGCCATATTCCAAAACAAAAGCTTTTGAAGGTTGCTGCTGAGCAGCGGCTTTAACCCAAACTTGATAAACACCGGTTTCCAAGATTGGTAGATCGGCAGTTACACTAAAAGTAACTTTGCCATCTTTAAGTTCATAACGAACAAAGCCAGCATTAGTAGCTTCTTGAGCGGTTAAATCTACAGATTTAAAATCACCAGCCCCTTTCATCACTCGATCAAGTTCAGTCTCGGTTAAGTTTTCAATTTCCACTCCTTCGCCTAAACGAGAAATCTCACTGTCTCGTTGAGTGCGCAGATTGTACCAGCGCCAGGCTAAAAATAGTACTATTAACAAGGCGATGCTAGGAAAGATAAATGGATAAAATTTTTTCATTTTTGCCCTCCAAGGCTAGCTAAATTTGTAGATCTGGGCAGTGATTGTTAATGTTATATTGTGATAGCCTTAGTTTGTCAAGCACTAATTCAATAAAAATACATATTTAATAAGTAATTATCTAGTTTTACTCTAAAATCTCTGGAGCTATGGCTGCATAACTCCTACACTCTACACAATGATCATTAGTCATTCTTTATCTTACATTAAGAATTTTATTTAGAAAAACTTCTCATGACTAATAGCTTGTTCAGCCACATTTTGCTGTTGCAAAATAGCTTTGACATCTTTAATCATAGCTTGGCTGCCACAAAGATAATAATGGGCTTGAGCTGGTTGTTGATGCAAAGCCAGACAGTCAGTCACTCGACCTCGACAAAGCGGCCATTCAGTTGGAGCCTGAGAAAGCACTGGATGAAACTGAAAATTAGAAAAATGCTCACTTAATTCTTGAAACTCGTCTTGCCAGATCATGTCTTCTGCATGGCGTAATCCCCAATACAATATCAGCGGACGACTGTCATGCTGATCTTGCAATAAATGCAAAATCATGCTGCGAAAGGGGGCAATGCCAGAACCAGTAGCTACCAAAATAAGTGGTTGCTGAGTGCTTGGTGCAGTTAACACAAAGTCACCTAAAGGAGCTAAAAAACTAATTTGTTGACCTAGTTGCAAGTTTTGAAAAAACTGGCTGCCAGGACCACCAGGAGTAAGATCAACTACAATCTCAATCCCATGTTCAATGCTGGGGGTGCTGCAGATTGAGTAAGAACGCCGCAACCCTTGATCATTTACAGGAATCGAAACATATTGTCCAGCTTGAAATTGCAAACGGTGAGGTTTAATTAACTCAAAAAAGTAATGAGTAAACTTGGGATTGTAAACAATCTTATCTTCAAGTTTGGCAGTATATTGTTGTGGTCGCATTAGCTTAGTCATTTTTAATAACTGGTTTTAGTTGTTTAAATAATCAACCATTATTAAACTAATAATAAAACTATTTTAACTGCTGATACCAATCTCTACCAGCCCATAATTCTAAAGTTAACTTAACAATGCTAGTATATTCTTCAGTACGATCCACAAAATTATTGGTAATCACGCCAATAGCTCCTTGTTTTTGTTTGAGATTTTTATCATTAAAAAACTTGCCTACTACTGGACCCATTTCCTGACCTGCCAAGATGGGTTGAGCAATCTCCTTTGGCACTTTAAACCTTGCTCCATTGCTAGTAAACAGATTTTTTTGGCCATCGATCACAGCACACCAAACTGTTGACCACAACTCACTCTGATACTGAAAAACCCCACCTTCTAAACCAATACCTAAGAATTGATTGTTTGTTGTCAATTTAACTCTTAAATCGGCTTTAAAACTGGCTAAGGCTTGTTGAAAAACTGCCTGAGCTCGATTAATAGCCCCAGTTTTGGTCTCTTGATCACTGCGTGGTTGATTACTCACTCCTGATTTAACTGCTAAGCCCTGAACTTTAACTTCAGGCCAAGCTTCACTAGCAGCAATAGTTACTGCGTTAATCTTGACCGGATTAGTAGAACCAACAAAAATATACATTCGATGCCATTATATCCTAACAGGGTTCTCGAGGTCCCGACACGTTACGATCCAACCTTAGGAACCTGGTGGACTACTTACGATTATTTCTCTACTTATCCAACAGACACAATCGTGAGAAGACTAGCAGAACAACGTTCTGATCCAGTAGATATAAGCAAACTCGGAGGGTTAACAGCCATCAACACTTTACTTTTAATTCTTGAAGAGCGTGGTAGAGACAATAAGCGTTAAGTTTGGCTTGCTCGCTGAATGACCTCTTTGACAAACTCGCCAGCCTGACCACCAAAGTCATAATCATCAAGTTGAGCCTGCTTAACCCAGGCAAAATCAGTGTGCTCTAGAGAAAGCGTGATCTCTGCTGAATCTTGTAATTTAGTTCGCCAGCCTAAAATTATAGTATAAACTTGGCGATCAGTTTCAAAAAAGGTTCGTAAAAAAACCAGCTGAGCAAAACTAAAGTGACTGGGTTGAAAACTTAACCCAGTTTCTTCTTTAAGCTCCTTAACAATATCTGCTTGATGTAAATTGGCTTGATTCTGAGTTAAATCATTAGGCCATTCTGAGTTGCCTCCAGGCAAATCCCAGCAGCTTGGCCGAGAAAAAGACTGGGCTGCTCGTTTAAGAATCAGTACTCGCCCTTGATGAATAACAGCAACTTTGTGTAAAAGCTTAACATTTTTAGTTAGTTGATGGGGAACAAAACTTGTTTTTTGTTTCATAAAGAGTAATTATAAACCACCAACTTTGTTTAAAGTAAACTCATTTGCACTCCAGCATGCTCTTGTGGACTAAAACTAAAATCTACTGAACACTCAATCAAACGATTCCATTTGTTGCGAAACTTCACCTGGCCAGTTTTTAAACCATGATCATAAATATCGCGAGTAACTTTTACATCTTGCAAGCAATATTTTTCAAGTTTATCCAACTGGCCTTGACGATAATATTTGATCGCATCCAAACCATCACCAATCTTACCAATACCTAAAGTTTCTCGAGCTACTGCATCCAAGCTAATCCGATGACCAAAACTATCTTTGATGCGCATCATTAAATCTAAGGTTGGAATACTAGTAATATTACCAGGATAATAGGCTGATAAAACCTGCATATCAAAATCATCAACATTAAAACCAATTATCACATCAGCTCGTTCTAGCAAAGGAAATAAGTCTTGAAGATCTTTTTCAAAATAAGACTGCATTTTGCCAGAGCCACTAAAACCCTCTCGCACATTCACTCCCACAAAGGAAACTCCTAAGCGATCGGGAAAATAACCACCAACATCATCAAAAATCTTTTTGGTTTCCACATCTAAGACTACTTGTAACATCTTTAAAAGCTCAATTCTAAAAATTTTTCTATTATCTTAAGGGCCTAATTAACTCTCAATCTCAGCCAACAGGCAAAAGCCATTGTTTACCTTTTTTTAGCAATCATAGTTAATAACTCTTGCACTAAATAACCCATAAAAGCATAAGCAAAAATAGCAAACAAAGTAGTGATCTCTAAAGTAAATCCCCCTCTCACTTGAGGAGTAGGAAAAGCAAATAAAAACGGATGTAGTAGTGGTTGGCTAGTAACATAGATCCAACTGACAAAACCAGCCTGAGGATTGGCTGCTAATAACTTTAAAACAAAACGAAATACCAATAAAAGCTCAATCAAGCCAAAAACTAACATGGCTAAGTCTTTAATAAACTTGGGCATAAACACCTCCTTTGTTTAAATCAAGTACAAGTATAAAGTAGCTTGCTATAAAAATAAAGCATTTTATGTTGATTCTGGCTGTTGCTCTTTAACAATTCGGGTTAACTCTAAGACTCGATCACGTACAGTAGTTTTAATAAAGTCTTGAATAGCTGTTAAATCTGGACTTTGGTCTTTTTGTTTAAACTCAGCCAAATCTTGCCATAACAACTCACCCATCATCATTCCTTGAGCGCCATTATCTAAAGCTACTCGGAGCATTTCTTTACCACCCTGGTAATCAATGCCATCGGTATTAAGCAACCAGGGTATGTCTAACTCAGCAGTTAAGGTAGCACAAGCTAAAGCTTCTTGAGGATATTGTAAAGCCAAAAACTGGGCTAACTGACGAAACTCCTGCACAGCTTCAAGTTGATTAGCCTGAAACTTAGTTAGCTCAAATTCTTCTTCTGCTGGAGTATAGATTACTAGTTTAAGCAATAAAGGAATTTGTAAATACTGACAATAATCTGCTAATTCTGCCACTAATTGTTTTTTAGCTAAAGCTTGTTCTTCTGCTGGGTGATAATACAGTTCAAGTTTTGCTAGAGCTTGGTTGTTAGCTACTTCTTCAACGCCCCAGTTAGGAATTAATCTAGGCACTGCCAAAGGGTCAACTGCTGGGGTTAATTGGCTAAGACGTAAAGCCAAAGCACTGAGTGAAGACTGTGTTTTTAAAAGTTTAAAAGTATAAACCGGATCTAAAACTGTTATAGTATCTGCTTGAGCTAATTCTTGCCACAACTGCTGATTAACTTGTTCTAAAACAGCTAAATTGGCTGATGCTGTTAAGTCTAAACCCAGCCAATCTGCCAATTTAGGGCTGTAATCTAGTTCTAAAACCGTAAAAAACTTATTAGCAGTTTGCAAAGCAGGCAGATGCATAAAGTCTAGTATAGAGGATCTCAAAAACAGAATCTACTTAAACAGGCTAGCAGCATGAACTAACCAGTCCACTCAGTCACCAATAGGGAGTAATCCCATAGATCAACTAATCCATCTGGTGTTCCTGCTGGACCATTAATATCTGCTGCACTATCAGTAGTTAAAAACCTAACCTTCATAAACTGATAATCAATTTCATCA
>WJLO01000007.1 GCA_014728425.1 Minisyncoccota bacterium
ATCAACTAATCCATCTGGTGTTCCTGCTGGACCATTAATATCTGCTGCACTATCAGTAGTTAAAAACCTAACCTTCATAAACTGATAATCAATTTCATCAACATCACAGTCATGGTCAAAATCAGCTACACTGTAGTTTGGCGAACAATCATTAGGATCATCAGTAGGAGTAGGAGTGGGAGTGTTGCTAGGATCAGGAACATCAGTGGGAGTGGGGGTAGGACTGGCTGGCGGATTATATAACGAACGCAAAGGATGAGGATAAGTGTAAGCAGTGTAACCTGGTTTAGCAATACCGCGATGATAATCACGGTTTTCAATTAATAAGGTCGTAGGATAATCGTTTTGAAACTCCCTAAGACAAACTCGATAAAAAGAATTGTTCCATGCAAAAAGATCCCCATCTCCATAAGGCATTGCTGCCCCAGAGTGATCAACTCCATAATTTAAGCCACTTAAATAACCAATTTGATAAGTATCCAAACCACTAGTATTTACATAAGGATAATTATTTGGATCAGGAGAACTAGGATTACTTTCAATAGTAATCACCGTACCTACTTTATAGCCCTCAATATAATTGCTATAAACCAAGCCTTCCCCTCCTCTTAAAGCAATAGCTCGATGCACATAGCGTTCATTAGGAGCAGCACGACAAGGTTGGCCACCAGCTGCTAAAAAATCATCAATAGGCTGACTAGGTAAATCTGGAGCTTCATCAATGACTGTCCAATCATTAATTAATTGATTATTATATACCTCATAAGCCCGAGCACTAAAGGCATTGCCATAAAGACCGCCTCCATGAGCATCAACTGCTTGGCCCCAAAAATTATCTCGCACTTCATTGTTTCTAAACACATAACGAGAAGCACTGTCGCCAGTTACAGCATGCCGGTGTTCAAAAAAATAATTATCTTCAATGAAAATAAAATTATCAGTACCAAATCCTGGAGAATTAGCCCAGCTAGTAGCACTACTGCTATAAAGCAAAATTCCATAACCTAAAGTAACTTTACGATTTTGAGTAATAGTGGGATCCCACTTCACATTATGGATAAACTGATTGTCAAAAATCAAGCCACTAGCTAAATTAGGCTGATGATCAACTAAAATGCCAGCCCGACCAAAATACTCTAGTTTATTTTTGGCAACCACAAAATCAACACAGTCTACAAAACCTAGGCCATAATCTTCTGCAGAAGAATTAGGGTTTTGCGGATCAGAACCAGGGTTTTTGCCTTGAAAATAAATATCTGCCACTATGATGTTGCTAGGTTGAGTTGAGTTGCAACTAAACTTAAACATGTATCGCCATTGATCACCTTCTAAATCATTGTCAGAAACAGTATTAGGTCGATAAAGCTTGGTGCCTCCAGTATCACTACCTTGACCACGAATCGAAACAAACTTACCTGTAATACTAACGCGCTGGGTTAAAACAAACTCACCAGCTGGCAAAACAATCACGTCACCATCGCTAGCACTATCTACAGCATTTTGAATAACGGGACGAATATCCTGGTGATCACCAGGATCACTCACTTCAATGGTAGCCGCTTGAACAGCTTTCACAAAGTGCTGATTGGTTAACAACCCAACCCAAAACACCACCAATAAACTACCCAGAAAATAAAGTTTGCGTTTAAGCTTCATAAAGTTAAGTTATTTTAAACGCTAGACAATTAGTTAAGCAAGCCTAATCTTTAACAGCTTAGAACACATAGCTCGCCAAACCTGACTATAGGTCTAATCAATCTTTAGTTAAGTAACTGTTAAACTTGCGCTTAGACCGACCACTTTTTTGCCGCCCGCCACGCTGATTAGTATTACGCTGGCCACGTTTACTATGACGTGAACTGCGTCGCTTATTGCTGCCTCGACTATTGCGACCACCTCTGCCGCGACCAGAACCTCCTCGTTGAGAACGCTCTTGTTGAGCTTGTTCTTCTGCTTGAGTAAGCATGGTCAAGCCAATCTTTCCGTCATCTTTAATCTCTTTAATCCGGACTGCTACTTGATCACCCAGTTTAACTTGATCCTGAGCTTTATCAACATAATCAGTAGACATCGCAGAAACATGAACCAGGCCTTCGCGACCAGGTAAAAACTCTACAAAAGCTCCGTAGTTTTCTACTCGAGTAACTGTACCTTCAAATTGATCACCAACAGCTACTTCTCGAGTCATGTCTTTGATCAGTTGAGCAGCGTGGTCAATCTTAGCTTGATCTGGAGAAGTGATGTTTACTATACCCAGATTACGCTCCTCATCTTCATCAATATCAATCTCAGCTCCAGTTTGTTCAATCAAACCCTTAATCATCTTGCCTCCTGGGCCAATCACTTCGCCGATTTTATCTACCGGAATGGTAACTTGAGCAATCTTAGGAGCATACTCACTAATTTGTTGACGAGGCTCAGTTATGCACTTTAACATCTTTTTTAAGATATGCATTCTGCCTTGATGGGCCTTAGCTAAAGCTTGTTTTAAGATCTCTAAACTTAAACCTTTTACCTTAATATCCATTTGCAAAGCAGTGATGCCATCTTCACTGCCAGCTACTTTAAAATCCATGTCACCAACATGATCTTCTAAGCCCTGAATGTCAGCTAAGACAATGTTTTTATCTTGACCATCAGTCATCAGGCCCATAGCAATACCTGCTACTGGTTTTTTAATTGGCACACCAGCTGTCATTAAAGACAAAGTTGAGCCACAGACCGAAGCTTGAGAAGTAGAGCCATTAGAACTCATGATCTCACTAACTACACGAATAGTATAAGGAAACTCTTCTTGATCTGGGATCATAGGTAATAAGGCACGTTCAGCCAAGGCTCCATGACCAACCTCACGGCGTTTGGGCCAACCAAACCGACCAGCTTCTCCAGAAGCATAAGGTGGCATATAATAATGATGCATGTAATGACGCACTTCTTCGCCTTCTAAGTCTTCAATATGCTGACCTAAAGAAGGGCTGGCTAAAGTAGTAATGGTAACTGCTTGCGTAGCTCCGCGTTTAAACATGGCGCTGCCATGAGTGCGCGGAAATACATCTGTCTCACACCAAATTGGCCTGATCTCATCGGGTTTACGACCATCGGGCCTTACTCCCTCTTTTAAGATCATGTCCCGAGCAGTTTGTTTTTGTAATTCTTTAATTAAGTTTTTCACATCTTTAGCAGTAGCTTGATAACCAGCTTTATTTTCAGTTGGTTCTTCAGCTAGGTCTAACTCAGTAACGATTTGTTCAATCAGTTGATCAAGGTCAAAATCTTGCAACTGAGCTTTTTTCTCTACAGACTGACGAATTTGTTGGCCGTATTTAGTTTGCAGTTGTTTTTTTAAAGTTGCTAGAGCTTGAGCCTCATCTGCTGCTGGCTCGGTCACTAGCTCGATCTTTTCTTTACCTACTGCTTTAACCACTTTAGCTACTTGCTGACAAACTTGAGCAAGTTCTTGTTGAGCTTCAGCTAAAGCCTTTACCATTAGTTCTTCTGAAGCTTCATTAGCGCCAGCCTCAACCATAACAATTGAGTCCTCGCTACCAGAAACTATTAAGTCTAGATCGCTCTGCTCTCGCTCGCCATTGGCTGGGTTGATAACAAAACGATCATCAGTCTGATGATAACCTACTCTTAAGCCAGCTACTGGGCCAGCAAAAGGAATAGGTGAAATGCTTAAAGCTACACATGAGGCTAATAAAGCTAACATGTCAGCATCGTTTTCTTGATCATAAGAAAACACTGTGCTAACTACTTGTACTTGGTTTTTAATACCTTCTGGGAACAACGGTCTGATGGAGCGGTCAATAATGCGAGCTTTTAAAATCGCATCATCACTAGGACGACCTTCACGCTTAACCCAACGAGAGCCTTTAATAATACCGCCTGCATAAAGCTTTTCAATATACTCTACATGGAGCGGAAAATAGCCCCAATCTACTTCATTGCCTAAAGCAACTGTAGTATGCACTACGGTTTCCCCGCAGCTAGCTAATACTGCTGCAGCAGTTTGTTCACTAAATTTACCAATCTTTAAAGTAATGGTTTTATCACCAACTTTAAGCTTGGTTTCATAAGGTTTTTCATATTGTGGATATGACATATTTTTTCCTTTTTTGACATCGCCAATTTACCAGTTAACTCCCTGGTTACAAAAAAATTATTGTTGACGATCACTAAACATATTAATACTGGTGGAAAAATCTCGGAGGCTGACTTCAATAAGCAGGTAGTACTTGTTAGCAACACTCACTACTTGCTAATCGAATCAGTATTTTTAACCGATTTTTCCTTGTTAATAGGTTAATTATACAACATAATCGCAAAAAATCCAGCAGTCAATTAAACAAACTGCTTAACTTTGCCTTATATTGCCTCAAAAAACTTGATTTATTAGCTGCAAAACTACGCCAGTGAGTCTTTAACCATTGCCAGTTTTCTGGCCAACCATAAAACAATTGCTGCCAAGGTCTGAACATCTGTTGTTTGTCCTTCATGTGAGCAACGATTGAGTGATATTCAGGATGTTTTTTAAGCCAGGCTTGGCGCTGCTGTTGCGCTAAAGTATAAAGCTGATAATCATCCTGAAGATCTTTCTTAAGTTGTTTGCTAATCTTAGGATGTTGCTGAAGATCAAAATACTGATTAGAGATGTTTTGATTAATAAAAAATCTTTTAACACCCCATTGATGATATAAATACAACGAATCTTGTGTAAAAGTTTGAGTAAAACCCACAAAACTAAACTGAGCTAACATTGCTTGTAATTTAGTTTGGCTTACTCGTCCAGGAGCCAGAAATCCCAAATACTGAAAAAACTTCACCATGGTACACAAACCTAAGTGGTTTTTGATCTGAGTAAATTTTTGTTGATACCACTGCCAAAAACTAGGCACCTGGTCATTAACTAGTAACAGACGATGATAATGCTGATGGTTTTGTTCTTTAGCTGAGTTGTGCTCATAAACTTGTCGATGATAATTATATAAAGAAACTATCCGCTCAGCTGGGTCACGAAAAAAAGTTAAGTAAAAAGGTTTTTTTGTTGATAATTGATCAAAGGCATGTGCCACAGTACCATGACTGTAAATAAAACGTAAATTTTGTCGCTGTTGCAATGACAAGCTCGCTAACTTGGCTTTAATTGCTGCTTGATACTCATCTATAGCAAAAACCAATCGCTGACAATTAAGAGTATTGGAATTGACCTCTAATAACTGTTTAGCAGGAAAATTTTTTTGCAGATGAGTAATTAAAGTCGTCCCAGCAGATTTAGGCAAGTGAACAAAAATATAAAGACAATCAGTAGACATAATTTTATGATAACACTTGTTCAACCAAACAACTCTTTACTCAGGAACACAGCCCTCTCAAGCTGCTGAAAGCAAATTGGCATGCTGAAAGAAGGATTAAAAAATTAATTGATTACTAAAAAGGTTGATCTACTAACCAATAAACACCATGAGACTGCTAGTAAATAACCACCCCGGCGCTGGCGAAAGGAGCACAATTTTCTCGAACCAGTGAGAGCAAAATTCGTGTCCTGGAGCTAGAACTAGAGAGGTTCTTAACTATTAAAACTCCTGATCTACCAACCAATCAACACCATCAGCTAGTTTTTAAACAACCACTAGGC
>WJLO01000050.1 GCA_014728425.1 Minisyncoccota bacterium
AGACTGAACAATCACATTCATGTCATCCTCCTTGGATTACTAATTAATTGATTGATCTAAGTCATTAGCAACAAAAAACCGACCCCTGCGGTCAGCTATGCGGACCCCAAGCGTCGGTCTATGCGGATACTTACGTATCTCATTGATTAATAACTTAACAAAGCTTTAGCAATTTGACAACCAACACTTTAAATATCAATCTAGATCACTGATGAAAAAAGTACGATTTACCAAAATAATTTCAATAGCGCTTACCAACTATATACTCTCAAATCTTTCGTCGTCCCTCCAAAGCATTGCTAATGGTCACACTATCGGCATACTCAATATCTGCACCAATAGGTAGACCATGGCCAATGCGAGTAATCTTACTAGGCCTATGTTTCAAATCTGATGTTTTTACTAACTCAGTAATATATAAAGCTGTAGCCTCGCCTTCCATAGTAGGATTGGTGGCTAAAATCAACTCCTCTACTTGGTCCAAACGATCCAAAAGATCATTTAGATAGAGTTGCTCAGGACCAATATTATTTAATGGTGAGATAGCTCCATGTAAAACATGATATTGGCCATGATATTTATCTGAACGCTCTATTGCTAATAAATCTAAGGGCTGTTCAACCACGCACATCACTGTTGGCTCTCTGCTTTCATCACTACAAATATCACAAGGATCTTGCTCAGAAACTTGATGACACTGTTGACATAAAACTGTATCTTTTTTTAAAGCAGTCAGTTTTTTAGCAAAATCCTCTAATTCATGCTCGGGGTGATGTAATAAGTAAAACACTAATCGTTGAGCAGACTTAGGGCCAATGCCAGGTAAACGTTCAAATTTTTCAATTAATCGCCGCACTGCTCGAGGAAGTTTTTGCATAGAGTTATAGCAATCTTTGCTTAATTACCTGCCAAACTTGTTCTTCTACTTTACTTAAAGGTTGCTCAGCATCAATAATTGCCCAACGATCATGGTCATTGGCTTTAGCTAACTGCAAATAAGCTTGACGAACCTGGTGGTGAAATTCCTTAGCCTCTAAATCCAATCTATCAAATTTGCCTGAGGCTTTTCTTCTTTGTAAGCCTGTTTTAACCGAAACATCAAGTAAAATAGTTAAGTCAGGATAAGTGTTTTTTGTAGAGATGTCATTAAACTGCTCAATTAGTTCTCTGCCAAACTGACGCACAATCCCTTGATAAACTACACTACTATCTCTAGATCGATCCATAATTACTACTTTACCAGCTTTTAGCGAAGGTAAAACTATCTCTTGATAAGTCTGAGCCCTAGCTGCTTGAAACAACAGCACTTCTGTTGTAAAAGTCATTCCAATGTTTTCTGTAGACAAGAGAACTTTCCGAATCTGTTCACTAATGGCAGCGCTTCCAGGCTCTCTAAGAACTACTACTTCTTGTTCTCTCTCTTTGAAGCGTTCTCGTAAACGCACGGCCAAGGTAGTCTTTCCTCCGCCTTCACCGCCTTCTAAAGTAATTAAATGACCTTGCTTTGCCATAAGTTTTTCTAAAATAAGTACAGATATTCTTTATACAATTAACTACTCTTTACTGCAAGTCCACTAACAACTTATTTAAAAAAACAACTCGCAAAAAATCTGTTATACTGTTCACCATCATGTCAAAAAAATCCTCGTTAACTCGTGATCTTGAATTTCTTTATGAAGTGGGTTGTTTGCGTCATATCCAGCGTCAATGGGTGCAGTTTTTAAACCCTAATTTTGCTAATCTTTCAGAACATATTTTGCGAGTAATTTGGATTGCTTTGATCATTGCCAAACATGAGCAAGCTCAAGACACTGCTAAAATCATGAAAATGGCTTTGGTTCATGATCTTTGCGAAAGCCGCAGTGTTGATGTTCATTATCTTTCACGCCAGTATGTTGAACGTCATGAAGCTGAAGCTATTGCTGATACTCTTAAAAAAACTGCTGTAGAAAAAGAGTTTTTACAACTTTGGCATGAATATGAAAAACGGGAGTGTTTAGAAGCCAAGATTGTTAAAGATGCTGATAATCTGGAGGTAGATTTAGAGCTGCAAGAACAAGCAGCTCAAGGACACCAGTTGCCCAAAAACTGGGCAAAAATGCGTAAAAAAGTTGCTCAAACTAAACTGTATACGCAAACTGCTAAAAGACTTTGGCAGCAGCTTCAGAATAGCAATCCTCATGACTGGCACTTAAAAGGGAAAAATCGCCTTAAAGCTGGAGACTGGAAAAAGTAAAATCTTCGGATTTAATTTGGGTAACAATTATTTCTGCATAATTCCTGCAAAATCACTGCATAATCTGGATAAAACAGTAAGTTTAAGCTTGTTTTTCAACGCATTGCTCAGGTTACTAAGTTTAAAACTAATTTCTAGCTGAGTCTTTTAACAACTGATACTCTAACAAGATGGTGCCTTGATCATTCAACTGACGACTATTAATTAACTTGAGTTTTGGTTCTAACGAGCGCTTAAACAATGTTAAGCCTTGGCCAAAAATAACTGGCTCTACTGTTAAATAAAGCCTGTTAACCACACCTGCCTGCATAAACATTGTATAAATAGTGCTGCCGCCACAAATAGCTAGTTCTGTCAAACCCTGAGCTGCTAATTGCTTCACTAATTGCTGAGGCTGAGCCTGAGTTACTTGAAGTTGTTCTTTACTAAACTGCTTAGCTGCTGTACCCAACAACTCCGCTCGAGTTTGTCGACTATAAACTATATTTAACCTACCGGGCAAAGGTTTGCCAACAGTAGCAAAAGTTTTTCGGCCCATAACCACTACTCCAGCTTTTTTAGTTCGTTGTTGAAAAAAAGCCTTATCAGCCTGACTAGTCCAAGTGGTTGAAGGCGATTTAATATCTTTGGCAATCAAGCCATCAACAGTAACAGCAGCAATTAAAAAAACTTGCATACCAGCATCTTAACATAGTTGCAGAGGTCAGGAGATATTAAAATGATGATTTCATAACTAGTCACGACACCGCTCTTGCTTCACTCAAGCTAAATCTAGTAAGATAATGATGAGAGTTTATCAGCTAGTGGTGATGTTTTTTGCTAACGCAAACCAAAGTTTTTAATTACCAAGCTTAACCAAAACAGTCACAATCAGTAAATTATAAATACCAGGACACAACAATGAGATCAAAAACCAACTACATCATTACTTCAACAATGTTAATATTGGGTCTGTTAATAAATTTTAGTTTTGTTAATCCAGTAATAGCCCAATCTGCACCAGCACAAAATCAACAACAAGCTCAAGGTCAAACTGAGTCAGCCAATAAGCAAAACCAGGCCCAACAACAACTTCAACAACAATCTAAGCAGCAACTTATTCATCAATATACCAAACGCCTGCGCCATCGCTTTATGGCTGTGTATCATACTCGACTCAACAGCATTGCTAATCGATTGTCAGAGCGCTTGCAAATCATGAGCGACAATGGTCATGATGTGCAAGCAGCTCAAGAAAAACTACATCAAGCTCAAGATAAACTAGCTAGTGCTCAACAGCAAGCAGATCAGGCTCTAAATCAACTAGAAGATCTGGCTGCTGAGGATCAAGCAGCACCAGCTGAACAAATTGATCAGGCTAAAACCGAGCTGCTTGCAGCTAGAAAAGGCTTTGTCAAAACCATTACTCTACTCAAACAAAGTATTCAGCTAGCTAAACAAGCAGCTTAAAAAGGCAGTTATGAAAAATAAACATCTAATCTTATTTTTACTTGGTGCTCTAATTGCTGGCTTGATTTTTTTATTTTCTTATCGCAAGATCAGTCAAAAACAACAGGCTAACCAAAGCGAAACTAACCAAGCTTCACAAACTGATCAAGCAGCGCCACCAATGCAATTGCCCAATGACCTGGACACTTTAGAACAAGAACTTAATGATACTGAAATTATAGAAGAAGATTTAAGCGAACTCTGAGCTTTCATTAAAGCATCTACTAAAAAAACAGTGACTTTCAACTCAGACTATGAACTGACATTTAGCTCAGATGATGCTTGAGCTAATTTAGTGACATCTGCAGGAGTACCCACATCAATCACTAAAGTGCCCGGTTCTAGCACCAAAGCATAAACTTTAACTCCCTGCTTAAGTAACCAAGGAATAATTGCTCCTGGTGCGTCAAGATCGCCATCAGCTTGTTGATATTTTTTTACTACTGGCCAAACCTCTTGAGGATAAATATAAAAAGAACTGCCAGCAAACTCACTTGGCGGCTGAGCTGGTTTCTCTACAAATTTTTTAACTAAACCATCTTTACCTAAAACATAACAACCAAACCGACCTTTAATTTGCTCTTTAGTTAAATGTCTAGCCACAGTAACAAAAGTTTGCTTCTGACTAAACAAATCTAATAGCTGGCCTACAGAATAACTATAAAAATTATCACTAGAAAGCACCAACACATCTTGGTCAAACCAGCCCAGCTGTTTAACTGCCAATAACAAATCGCCAAGCGCTCCTAAACGCTGAGTTGATTTAGTTACCCCATCATTTAAAATCTGTAACTCTAGCTCAGGTAGTTGATTAGCAAAAAAATCTTGGTACTGAGTAAAAAAACGCTGGTTTGTAACCAGCGCCAAAGTTGGTAAAGGCTGATTTCTAGTTTGAAAAGCTTGCTGCACATCTGCAATAATTCGTGCTATTAAAGTTTCACCTGTTTGACTCTGCAACAAACCTTTAGGAAGATTCTGGCCCAAAGCCTTTAACCTGGTGCCAAAACCAGCAGCTAGGATCAAGACTTTACTAGGAAAACGAGCCTTGGCTGTCATAGTTATTCACTGTATCATAACCTTATTAATTTAAAAACTCTTTGTTCAGCAAAGTCACTGACTTTATCACTAAATACCATTTGACTTAAAAAAACCATGACTCAAAAATCACCAACTAAAATTATTCTTGATTATCTAAAAACCAATCAACTAAACCAAAAACTGCAGCAGTTTCGTCAAGCCCGTAAAAAAATCGTTTTAACTTCTGGCAGTTTTGATATGCTCCATATTGGTCATGCTCGTTATCTGCAAAAAGCTAAACAACATGGTGATTTGTTAATTGTGGGCGTTGATAGTGATCAAAAAATCAAAGCCCGCAAGGGTCCAGACAGGCCGCTGATTCCTCAAAAGGAGCGCTTAGAAATGCTTACTTACTTACGCTCAGTAGACTTGATTGTGCTCAAGAAAGCTCAGCAGCAAAAATGGCAGTTAATCAAAACTGTTAAACCAGATGTGTTAATCACTATTCAAGAGAACTATACCTCATCAGAACTAAAAAAACTGGCAAGTTATTGTGGTCAAGTAAAAGTGCTTAAGCGTCAAGCTACTACTTCTACTAGTGCTAAGCTGCGCTTGATTCAAATTAAAGCAGCCAAAAAAATCGAAATCCAGTTAACCAAAAAACTTAATAGTACTATTTCTAAAGCTTTTCAAGAACTTAAAGGAGAAAGTTAATTTATGAACTCAGCATTTTTAGCTTATATTCCAGTTTTGCACCATGGTTATCAACTATTTTTTGCTCAACATCCAGCTAGCAAGATTTTATACCTGCTAGGCGAAAACATCACCCAACAATACAAACCTTTACGTAAAGATCTGCGCGCTCTAAAACCAGAGTTAATTAAAAAATCCCTGCAGGGATGGCAACGATTTAAGCACATTAAAATCTTAACCAGCTCAACCGAGTTAAAAAACCTTGACCCTCAGCTCAAGCTGATCATGCCTAATGAAGATGTCATGCATGATTTAGCTAATAAATACTTATCTCAACATCTCAAAAACAAGCAAATTAATTTTGCAGCTATTTTTCTCCGCTGGGACAAACACCAAACTCAACAAAAACAAACAGTTCAAGCTGATGCTGAAATCACTGCAGAAAAACTGGCCCAAAAAATGATGGGTTTAGCTCTAAAGCAGGCCAACAAAAGCACTAATTGGTGGCGTCATGTAGGAGCAGTGGTTGCAAAAGATGGTCAAGTGCTGTTAGCTGCTCATGCTCGCCACTTACCGTCAGAACACCAACCATATCTTGAAGGAGATCCTCGAAATAACTTTAGCAAAGGCTTAGCTATTGAGCTCTCAACTTCACAACACGCTGAAGCTAATTTAATTGCCCAGGCTGCTAAACAGGGTTTAAAACTAGCCAACAGCCAAATGTATGTCACCACCTTCCCCTGCCCTGTTTGTGCCAAACAAGTTGCCAGTGCTGGCATTAAAACAGTTTATTTTTATCAGGGATATGGGATGCTTGATGCTGAGCACATTTTAAAAACAGCTGGCGTCAAAATCATTAAAGTTACTGGTGATTTTAGCAAAATTCAAAAAGCCGAAAACAAATTTAGCCATGTAGTGAAATATTAACTAGCTTTTTTTAGTCTTACCGATCTTAACTCTGACTGGCTTTTCTAAATAAGTAGGAGCTTTAATATCTGGCTGGATAAACTGAGCGTGCAGATGAGCCACACT
>WJLO01000051.1 GCA_014728425.1 Minisyncoccota bacterium
AGATAAAACACTGATCAAACAGCGTTTAGATGAATATTACCTCAAGGAGCAAACCAAAAATGGTTTAAAAGATTTAGATAAAATCAAAGCCTACTTGCCCAAAGAATACTCATTCTTAGCACTCAAAAGAAATATTGCTATAGCTCATCTTGATCTCGAGCCAATACTAGAACTAATCGCCGAAGGAAAAGAATTCAGTGTTGTATCTGGACTTAACCCTTCTTCACAACTTCATTTAGGACACAAGGTGTTGTTTGATCTGCTTAAAGATCTACAGAAACTTGGAGGAAAGTTATTTATACCGATTACTGATAATGAAAGCTACTTTGATGGTAAGCAGGATTCTATAAAAAGAGCCAACGATCTAGCTCGAAATAAAATTATTCCTTCTATCAAGAAATTTGATCTCAATGAAAAGAAAACAAAAATTTATTTGCTTTCTGAGAATCAAGAAGTGTTGAGATTTGCTCTAGAACTAAGCAAACACATCACTCCAGAACAGGTGAGAAGAGTCTTTGGTAATGAAGGAGTAAATAACGTTGGGCAAATGTTTTATCGCGGAGCTATGCAGTTAGCTCAAATTCTCCAACCGCAACTCCCTCAATACGGTGGACCTAAGCACACATTAATTCCTGTAGGAATTGATCAACATCCCTATATTTTATTAGCTAGAGATGTAGCCAAAAAAGCAGGAATGATCCCGCCATCAGAATTGGTAATTAGATTTCAACAAAGTTTGCTCAATCCTGAAGAAAAAATGTCTGGATCTAAGCCAAACACAGCTATTTATTTAAATGATAGTGAAGAAATAATTAAAAAAAAGATCAATAGAGCTTACACTGGTTCGGTGTCAATTCTGTCAATTCATCAAGAATTGGGAGGCATTCCAGAAATTTGTAGTGTTTTTTCATTGCTGAACAACAATGATTCAAACGATAAGTTTGTTAATGATTTATATCAAAAATATAAGAGGGGTGATTTAGGAATGAAAGAATTAAAAAATGTTGCTGTGAAAAGAATAATTAATTACCTAAACTAGGCATAGGCCACCACTGGTGCTTGAAAAATTCTCATCAAATCCCTAATCACCTCAACTGCATCCTCAAGCAAAGTGTCCAAAATATTACAACGTAGGGTCACATTTTGTTGATATATCAATCAAATGTTTACTAAACAATCCAAGGTCGACCAGTGGTTTGAATTGTTAGAGAAATTAACGGTACTGGCGGTATTTAATTACTTTGCCATTCGTTCATCCAATTTTTTTACTTCGATTACCTTAAAAATAATTGTTTTTGGAAGTATTTACTTACTTTTTTATAAAAAACTTAGTTGTTTTAACTCTAAGCTTAAATCAAAATTATTTCGAATTTTCTTTCCAAGCATAATGACTGGATTTTTATACCTTTTGCTAGGATTTATAATCGCTTCAATAACTACGTAAGTGTAAGCGAAACCACTTAATCAAATGTAAGTTAACCTCAAAAAATCCCTGTAATCTTTAAGCTGTATGGCACTGTTGTAAAGCTGCCATCATCTTTTTTGATTTCGCATCTTAAGGTCATTGCTCGGCCATCAGCATGTGCTTCGCCCTCAAACCTCCGATATTTTCGGCTGTTATAGTGTTGGCCGTTGACAATACTTTTACGCATTAAACGAAATTCTTCTCGTAAGCCAGCAATGTGCTGCTGTGAATGAGTCATGACTACTGAAGCGCCCACTTGCAAGGTGTTTCTCCTAATGGTGATTGTGCAAGCAATACCTCCACCGCCACGCATAATGTGTACCTTAAGTTCCCGGCGATCAGTGCTTTCTTGAATATTGGACAAAATATATTTATTACTTTTATATTTACCACCTTTAGTTTGATAATCAACCGACATGGTGCAACCTGTAATAGTAGCTGGCTGGGAAAGATTCCAGTAATAACTAGCTAAAGCTAAAGCGCACATGGAGTGAGGCTGCATAGTTTAATTGTAACAAAAAAACTATTTTGCAGCTGGCTAATTTATGATCATGAGGTCGGTAATTGAAGATCCATTCTAAGCTCACTCTGCTGGCAAAAACTCTTCTACTAATTTTTGTTTTTGATCATAGCTAATAATAGACTCTCCTCTAAGATAATCAAGTAATTTTTCTATTTCAGTAACTTGATTATCCTTACTTAACCTTCTCAAAGCCGCTTTTAAAGCATCTAAAAATTTTCTTTTTAAGGCTTCTTTCAAGATGACTTGTTCTGTCAGATCATCAATTTGTGCGTCAATCTCTGCACAAAGTTCTTTATAAGTTTCAAAAGCAGGCCTTTTATCTTGAACTCTCAATGCTCGGAAGCTGGCTTCATCCAAGGCCCTTACTAAATCCACAAAGTCAGGAGTTGATGATTTACCATCAAAATCTTGGTCTAAATTAATTCCCAATCTACCCAGGGCTGTATCCAGAGCTTCCTCTAATTGTGATTCAACTCCTTCATCATTTCCAAGTTTTTGCTCGTACATTTTTACCTCCTATTTAAAATAATAATATGTTTATCATAGCAGAAACTTTATTTCCTTTCACTTAAGCCAAACGGAAACCAACACTGTTTTTTCCTTGCAGCCAGTTCCCCATTAATAGGGACAAGCTCAACTTGCTGAGCAAGACAAACAAGACTACCAGAGAGTTCCAGACATTCTTTTCCCATCTTTGCTACCGCTGAATTACGCTGCTGCATGATTTTGTCACGATCAGCGCTATTTATACAGTCAAAATAGCTACTAAAATAAATTAATCCCATAAGACAAAATAAAACCATGAAGAAAATAATTAATTTTTTTCATCATAGCTTGCTTATCTCCTCGATTCATAATTGAAGGTATACAAATATTTTAAAAACACTAAATTAATATTAACTCGCTTTTCTCTCCTGTCCCGATAATTGCTGCAATCTTCATATTAGTCTGCTCATAACCTTTTTGCTGCATAAAATCTGCAAGTGAGATTCTTTTTTGCATTAAGAGTGTCAAGTATAATTTGTTCTCGCTCATCTGCCAATAAAACCACCGCATGATAAGAACTCTTTTTCTCTCCTGTACTAACATTTTTAACTTGAGTGCGACATAATAAAAGCTGAGTATAACCTGGAAAATCACAATTGGCTAAATCATATAACCGGTGAATCACTGCTGCAGTAAAGTAAGCAGCATCCATACATCTACCACCTTCTGCAAAGAAAGTTTGCGGATCTAAAGCATTTTCATCAATTTCAGAGGGTCTGGTAAATTCTAATGCTGCACCAAATGATTGAAGAGCTAAAGTCGGTAAATCAATAATGCGATCTTTTCTTTTTTGCAGTTCGGTCCATACATCAGAGAACATTGTATTATCTTGATGAAGCTGCCGAAAAAAATCTTGTTGGTATTGATAAAAAGCCTTAACCAAAACTTTTTCTTCTTCGTTAAGTTGCGGGGATATCAAAACTTGCCTATCTTCTAATGACGGCAATTCAGCCGGCCGATTTTTACTACTTCTTGTCCGATCAAATATCTTTATAACCATAATTTTTACTTTTTTGCCATCTCTGAAAATAAATCAGAGCTTAAGTATTAGTTGATTGATTTAATATTAATAACTAAATAACTAACAAAATCATAACATTATTATCAATGGTTTAAGTTAATCTTCAATTAACGACCTTGATAATGCTTGAATAATCAGTCTACCCAATCTGCAACCCCGCTCAGTGCTAAATTCCAATTTAGGTGGACAATTTTTTTCAAAAACAATCCTAAAAGAGTCTATGTTCAAAGAAAAAAACAATATTATTAAACCATTAACTTCTAATAAAAGCGCAAGCAGTTTTAAGGAAACCTCTGTTTTTTCATCAAAAAGATTCCAGTATAAAACCTCACGAACCTTAACAACTTCACTCATGATTCTCCATCAGGGTATTTTATCCTTTTTTATTACTAACCTTATTACTTACCATACTGTTACTCTGATTTAAGCTAACCAGGCTAAATACTAGGCATTAATAACACAACATTACTGAAAGCTTAAAAAGCAATATCGTAAAAAAGAGATATCTTCATAGCTAAAATACAGTAAAAAAAATTAGAGTATTGAGATTAAAAAACAATTAAAAAACAAGTACAGAAACAACTGGAAGTTTACATATAAATAAATGATATAATTACTCAAAATATATCATAACTATGTATTACTAATGATAAACTTGCTAAATCAATGACAAAAAGCCCAGAGAGAGAGAAAACAAACCCAATCCCTGAAGAGAAAGACCTTGTTGAGCTATTTAAACAAGCCATGCGCATCTTAGAACAACGAGCAGGTCAACCATATCCGTGGTCGCTGTCTCCAGAATTTACAATAGGCAGTCTTATCAGAGCTCGAAGAGCTTTGGTGCAGCAAGGCGAACAAGGGTTAAATAAAGCATTGGTCCAACTTCTTGATCGAGTATTAATTTATG
>WJLO01000052.1 GCA_014728425.1 Minisyncoccota bacterium
GAAAGTGTTGGTTTAATAGACGTGACCTCCTCGAATATACTTTTAAGCCCTTCTCTTTCATCGTTTTCAAACACAACCAATAAATCAATGTCTGAAAATGCTGTATTAGTGTTGTCTGCATGTGATCCCATCAGTGCTGCAGCAACTACACTGGGATATTTTTTTAATATTGCAGTAACCTGCTCTATGGTTTGATTTTGTAATTCAATTTGCCTATTCTTCATTAGGTTTTGATATATTTTGTATCAGTTAATGTAAATTAGTATTTATTTCTGTCACTTTATGAGCGGGTGAAGGGAGTCGAACCCTCGTCTTCTCCTTGGAAGGGAGATATTCTACCGTTGAACCACACCCGCATAATATTAATGAGCAACAACACCAATCTTAACTTGTCTAGTCTTGATCTGCAACTAGAATTTATGAGTCTTGATGAAGTTTTTTAACAGCAGCTTGGGCAGCGCGATATTGAGCAGTGGGCTGACCATTACGATCTAAAAAACTAAAGCCAGCAAAAGGGCCCGGATCACCTTGTAAAGTAAATGGCGTAACAGCAATCACTTGAGGATGAGACCAAATATGCTGTAAAGCATAAGTATAATAACTTTCTAACCAAGGGGTAGTGGCTCGACTCATCACCCAGCCTGTTTCGGTAATCATTACTGGATAGTATTGACCAGTTTTTTGCTTTAACCAAGCCAACTCGTGCTCAAAACCTCGTAAAGAGTTTTTGGCAGTAGCTTGAGGTGAGCCACTAAAACCTGGATTAGGATAAGAGTGCGAGTTCCAAACATCAAGATAACTAAAAATTTCTGGATCAGCTTGGTGCATTTGCTGTAAGTAGGTAAAAGCCTCCATGGTCTGACCGCCATTAGGGGCAGCTAGATCCATGGCAGCAGGCAGAATTTTAAAGCCATTGTTTTCAGTATGGGCCCAGTTACTAACAAACTTGAGCACTTCTACATAACCTGCTGGATCAAGTTGACCGCCCCATTCTGCAGCATGATTAACCTCATTAAAAACAATTAAATATCTTTGCTCAGTGGGCCAGGGCAAAGCGCTTAAAAACTCAATTTGATCTACTAATTGTTTACGATTAGGCACCTGCCAAGCACCATTTTCAAAATAACCAGCCAAACGAATGATTGGGATCACTTTTCTCTCTTTAGTCTGAGTAAAAAAATCGCGCCAAAAGTCTGGTCTTTCTAAATCAGTAACTGTAAAAGGAATAGTTACATAAATCCACTTATCATCATCAGTCAAAGATAACAACTGATCAGCTTGCTCAAGCTCATAAGGCTGCAGAATATGAATGCCTAGAACCTGACCTTGTTGCGCTAAAGCTTGTTGGTGAAAACAACCAAATAAACAGGTTAACCAGAGAAAAACTAGAATTAATTTTTGATGTATTTTCATAGCTGTTTTAATATTATAGGATATAACTTTTCTCTAGTTTTGTCAACTATTTTAACAACCAATGGTATACTAAAGCTAATGAAAAAACTATTTTTGGTTTACGCCTGGTTACTACTTTCAACTGGCATAATCTTAACCAGCATTGCTACTTGGCATTTTTGGCATCTAGCTCAAGCTACTATCTCTACTCCAGAGGAGTCTCAAACCGTTGCTCTAGCTAACTCCAATGAGCCCACTCAGGCGGAACCAGAGGATGGTGAAGTCCAAGGAGTAGAAACCATTGTTGAAACAGCTGATGCTCGAGCAGTGATTGTTGCTAAATTTCTTGAACGTTATCGCTCTCCTTTAAAACCCTATGACTATTATGGCAAAAAACTAGTTGAAATTGCTGACCAGTATGACTTAGATTTTCGTTTACTTCCTGCTATTGCTATGAAGGAGAGTGGATTGTGCAAAAACATTCCAGCAGACTCTTATAATTGTTTAGGCTGGGGCATTACTGCTACCAACACCTTACGCTTTGATAGCTATGAAGACAGCTTTACCAGCGCTGCCAAAGGCTTGCGTAGCAAATATCTTGATCATGGACGAATCACAGTAGAAGACTTAGCGCCAAAATACAATCCAGTCACTCCGGAACAATGGGCTAGTGGAGTTAATCAGTTTATGACTGAGATGCGTTATGACGACCGCCAACTTGGTAAAGAACGTAAAGCTAATGCTGATTTACTGGAATTTATTGATCAAAAACCAGCTGCTAGCAATAGCAGCCAGACTCAAGACTAGTTAGTTAAGTATTAATAATAGTTTGATATTATTTGACATCTTAATAAGTATCTGTTACACTTTTAATATCTCAGAAGGTCTTCCTCTTCCTTACCGGGATTGGTTGTCACGTTCTGAGTCTAAGAAAACCCGGCGTAGCACCGGGTTTTTTTATACCTTTGTCAAACAAATCAATAAAAATCAGCAGTCATCAATTGTTTTTTTCATACTTGATAAGTGCCAGAGGTGGGAATCGAACCCACACGTCTTGCGACACACGGTTCTAAGCCGTGCCTGTCTACCAGTTTCAGCACTCTGGCTGGTCCTCTTCACATTTTACTACAAATTATCGTAAGATAAACTTATAGTGCAAAACTCTGCTCAAACTGCTAGCTCATCAACTTCATCAGCTAATGCTCCAATGACTACTAATCAATCAACACCAGCTCATCATCCTAAGCCACTTAGCCCTAGTAATCAAGAGCAAACTCAAACTGCTCCTAGTAGTCAACCCCCTAACCAAGCTGGGTCAGCTTTACTAACTCAAAATACAGTTACCAATCCTCAGGCTACAAATGCTGTTAATCAGCCTCTAGCTACTCACAATCAACCAGCGCCAGCTCAGTCCAGTTATCAATCTCCAACTTCTGGAGTTCAGCAGCCAGCAGCCAGTAACCAACAACCAGCTGTCAACAATCCAGATCCAGCTGCTAATCTGGCCAACACCACAGAAGATACCAGCCTATGGAACAAATTTAAAATCTACTTTAGTTTAAAATTTTCCTGGCATAAAGTAGTAGCTATTGCACTGACCATCCAGGGC
>WJLO01000053.1 GCA_014728425.1 Minisyncoccota bacterium
ACTCTAAGGTGGCTAAAGCTTGTTTGAGCAGTAGCGGTGTCCCTTTCCCTCCTTGCAGTTTTCCCCTAATCAGCGCCCGTGCCCGACGACGAGCCATCTGATTTCGATATTCATCACCATCCCAATCGCCCAAGGACTCTTGAGGAACTGGTTGCTTTCCTCCTTCAGTAACTTGGAGTTCTGAATTTTGTTCTCCTGATGGTTCTTGCTCTTGTGGTGCCATATTACCTAAATTTAAATTATAGTTTAATAACTAAAATATTATACAGCATTAAATAAAAATAAACAAAACCCTAAATTCTAGTTTTTACTCATGCTATGATACTCTCATGCCCACGATTTTTACTAAGCAAGTTAGAGACTTGCCTAAACCTCAAGGGAAGCGCCAACGCCGCGGTTTTAAGTTTTTAACTAGTTGGAAAAATCGTTTTAAGTTCTTTACCTTAGTTTTTGTGCTATTATGCTTAAGTTTTGCTGCTACTTTATGGTATTTCTGGGAAGAGCCTCTACTCTCTCCTTTGTCTTCCTTAACCACTTTTAAGTTTTTAAACACTATTACTGGAGAAAAACCCAGCCAGACCAAGATTGTTTATGGCTTTTTACCTTACTGGAACTTAAACAAAGTAACCATTCAACCAGAGGTTACTCACTTGGCCTATTTTTCTCTCACTATTGGACCTGATGGCAACATCATTACCAAAACCGAAAAAAACACCGCTGAGCCTGGATATCACAAGCTAGGTTCTGATCAACTTTTAGAACTCGCCAATCAAGTTGATGCTAACCAAGGTCAAGTAGAAATCGTACTCACCCAATTTGATAACAATGATATTATGAGCTTTATTACCAATGAAACCGCTCATCAAAATCTTTTAAACTCTTTAGATGCAATTTTACTAGCTTACCCTATTAGTGGAGTAAATATTGATATTGAGTACACTGGCAAAATTACTGATGAACTGCGTACTAAATTAGCAACATTAATGCAAAAACTTAATCGCCATCTTGATCAACGCTACAGTCATGTGCAGCTTTCAATTGACATGTATGCCAGCGCCGCTAGTAAGCGCCAGCTTTGGGATGTATCGGCGATTGCTAAAGAAGTTGATTATGTGATTGTGATGGCCTATGATTTTCACCGCCGGTCTTCAACTCAGGCTGGACCAGTAGCCCCATTATTTGGCGGAGATGACCTATGGGATAGTGACATTAATCAACACCTTAAGGCTTTTAGTGAACAAATGCCGCGTAGCAAAATTTTGCTTGGTATTCCTTTTTATGGTTATGGTTGGCAAACCACCTCTCATGATTCACAGGCTCATACATACCCAGATAGCGGTTGGACTGTGAGTTTTCAAGAGGCTCAAGAAATTATTTCTCAAGGGGAGGTTCTAGGAGTACAAGAGCACTGGCATGAAACTGCTTTAGCTCCTTACTTAACTTATACTGAAGAAGAAGAAAACTTTATAGCTTATTATGAAAATCCACGCTCGATTGCTTATAAACTAGAATATGTGCGCCAACTAGATTTGGCTGGTATTGCTATTTGGGCTTTAGGTTATGAAGGCTCAGGTCGCGAACTCTGGGAAGTGATTGAAAAACTTGAGTGAAAAGCCGCTAATAAAGAACCACTAAAAAAGTACAAAACCATTAACTAAACTTCGTTCAACTCCAGCTCTCGTGCCAGCCACCAACTCCACACCCCAGTTCCAATAAAGAAGCAACCAGCAATCACTAACATCAGGGTAGTTCCTACTGAGCCAGCAGTTAACTCACCACTACTGGTGGAAACCATTGCTGACCGAGTACTTACTCCACCCTTGCTAGAGCTTGTGGGGGTAGCAGAACCACTAGCCACCTTAGTGGTTGGTGAAGGTGTAGGACTACTAGTAGTCATAGGATAAGGATTTCCAGAACCATAAGGCTCATCAGTTGGGTTGGTTGCCTGAGCTAATAAATTACTAGTATCTTCTACAGTAAAAGTGTAAGTTTGTTCAATTTCTTGATCAGTTTCTTCATCAGTGTAAGTATAAGTAATTGTGTGTTCCCCTGGCTCTAGTTCTTGTTTAAGATCTGCTAAGTCAAGCTCAAACTCACCATTGGCATCAGTGATCACTGTTTCTTTAATAGTAGCCTCAGAGTGAATAGTAATCTTTACACTAGTATTAGGCGTTACCTGACCGCGAATAATTGGTTGATTAATAGTTACAGTCTGCCCAGTTGGTTTTACACCAGTTAAATTTAAAATGGCACTACCAGTACTAACCGGCTCATCAGCTTGACTACTTGCCACCTGATCATCTAAAAGAGTGTTTAAAGAACCACCGCTGCCGGCCTGACCACTGGCCGCTGCTGAATCAGCTTGCTGACTGGCTTGAGTAGGCTCTGGAGTAGCAGAAGGCGCTGGTGTAGGGCTAGCACTAGTTTGCTGACTAGTTTTATTGGCCACAGCCTGACCAAAAGTTAAATCTTCTACTGGTTGCGTATTAGCCAAAGTCGTGCTGTAATCAATAGTTTGACTTAACTTTGTCCCTTGAACTAACAGTTGTACCTTAGTGTCATTAGTGAGAGTGTTGGCACTACCGTCTGCTTTGGGTCGCGCTTTAGACAAAGCTAAAGCCCAACTGCCTTTGGCCTTAACCAAAGCCGACATTTCTTCATAACCAGGTATGGTTAAGTAAACAATACTACCTTCTGCTGGCGTCCCTCCGCTGTTTTTTACATTGCCATAAATAGTCTTGTTAAGGCCTCCAGTAGCAGATTTTTTCAACTTTACACTAAAAGGCTGACCCTGATTATCAAAATCATTACCACTGCCCGTACCCAAAACATAGTAATAAGTTTTGCCGCTACTTAAACCGCGTACAGTAATATGATGGAGCTGATAGTTGCTAGTATTCCCAGAAAGTTGATCCCGATCATCACTAGCTTGCTTTTTTAATGAATCAGCAGCTTCACCATATTTAATATAGCCCACAGTTTTTTCATCAGTATAAAAGGAAACTGAAAAACTATTTTCTGTCACATTAGTAAGTTTGACATTTTTAGGGGTAGTTTGTGGAGTAGCTCGAGGAGCGAACACGCCAGTACCACTACCAAACATCAACAAACCAGCAATCAAAGCTACAACCAAGATTGTCAACCCCAGCAACGTGGGGATCTGTTTTTGCAAAAGCTTTTTTTTTGTATTTGGCAGTTGTGGCATAAAAAACATTGGTGTCTTTAAAACACCGTATCTTCATTAAAGAGAAGTTTCTCCTAATTTACAAGGCGAAGAAATCACGAAACTTATAATCCATTAACAATGCAGCTGTTTAAGGAACAACTGTGGGCGTAGGGCTGGGGGCAACAGTAGCAGAAACAGTACTCAAAGGTGCTAGGTTTAAGCCCGGACTTGGACCTGGCTCTTGAGTAGGTGTTAGCTGATTTTCTAAAAGATCCTCATCAACTCCAATCTCAACTAAGCGCGCATTTCTGCCATCTTTGGTACTAATAATCTTATAAATCGGAAACTCTGCTAACTCAGTTTCAGTAAAACTACGCTTGTTTTCTAGCTTACCAAGTACTTCTTGGTTAAGATTGGGGTTTAAAGGCTTGGCCAAGGTGCGCAGTTCTTTAGAAATACCTACTCGTTTTTGAGAAGTGAATAAACTGACCATAGTCCAAATAACCACAATCACTAATAAAAACATCAAGGTAAACAACAGCTGACGGTTGCTTTTTAATCGGTTAAATTGAGCTACAAAACGATTTTGTTTTTTCATAAATTACTTTTTAAGCTGTTGATCAACATCAGTCTGTTGACCTACTCCTGGAGTAGTAAAAAAAGGCGCTTCTAAAGAGATATTAGCTTTTAACTGCTTTTGTCCTCGATTATCATCAACATTAAAAAGAATAGTGTCAACAATAAAAGTACGCTGAGTGAGCCGCAAACTTTCAACAAAATCACGAATAGACAAATAATCGCCAGTAACCACCAGCTTGATTAAAAGATTTTTACGTTCTAAATTAGCAGCAGTTAAGTTGTCTGATTCTTTTTCTGGCGGCACTTCATTAACCATTAAACTACTAATTGCTAGGCTTTGTTCGCTAGCTAGTTTTTCAATAATCTTTAAAGTTTTAATTAATGCTGGTTTACTTGGTATAGCCTGGTCTAAGACAGGCAAACGTGACTCTACCTTTAAGTACTCACTTTGAGCAGTAGATAAAGCCGCCACTTTTTGCGAAAGCTGTTGATCAAGCTTTTTTTTATCTTCGATCTCTTTAATTAGATCAGACATAGTTAACAAAGTGGGCCGAATAGCAAAAACAGCAAAAAAGATCACTGTACCTAAGGTTAAAAACAGTTCTAAAGAAACTTTGGCTACAGGTCGTTCATAAAAATCATTTAAAGTCTTGCTCAGCTGTTTTTTGGTTTTCTGCTTCATGATTATTGGGCTTTTTTAGATGTTTCTGACTCACTGATTTGACCAATTTGTTTGGTTAAAGCACTTAAACGAAAATGAAAACCAGGCTTTTTGTCGTCTTCAGTTTCAATAGTATCGATCACGATCTCAAAAAAATCTGGCGACAGCTGAATATTATTAACTAATAAGTTTAAATCTGCTTGAGTGCGCACATTGCCTTCTAAAACCACTGAGCCTGGCTTGATTGCTAAAGTTTCCAACAATACTCCAGAAGGAGTAATCTCTTTTAAACTAGGAAAAACATCAGCAATATTGGTATATTGAGCTACTTGTTGATATTGTTCGATTTTTTTTTGAGCTAATATGAGGTTTTGCTCCAAATCACCATAAGAACGAATAATCATCTCTTTTTGATGAATAGTTTCATTAAGATCAGTCACCTGACGATCCAAAGAAAATCGAGCTAAAAAACTCAAAATCACTACTAACTCAGTAAAAATTACCACATAACGACCCACAGACAAAGCCCATTTTAAAGATTTGCCCACTACTGTTTCAAAAAAGGGATCTTTGGGGGCCAAATTGATTTTAATAGAAAGCTGTTTTTTCTTTTTAAACATAGGGCAGTTAACTCCATCATAAAGTAGATTTGGCTAGCAAACAAGAGACTAGACTTGACTAAGCTTGATTAAACTTCATCACCTTCAACACTGGTTTCTACCAGCACTTCTTCTGCCTTCACCAATGGCTTGCGCCAACGACCAAATTTCTGCAGCATTGTGATCAAGTAGTTGAGCTCACGGATTTCAAACAAGGCAGCAAAATAAAGATAAACCAGCATGCCAATCGTGCCAGTAGTAATCGTTAAAGCAATTAACTCTACTGTTCTGCTGGTATCAAAAACTAGTTCATCAAAAATCCTAAAGGGTAAATATAAAAACACTGCCATTAAAAAACTTGCTGAGATCATCTTTAATTGAGGTAAGAAAAAAGCTTTACTAATAAAAGCTTGGATTTTCTGATCTAAAAAAATCATAAACAAGGCTAGTTCCACAAAAGCCACTAAAGAAGTAGTGGCAGCCAAACCTAGCACTCCATAATCAGTAAAGTTAACTAGCAGCCAACCAGCTACCAAATAAACACTCACTGATACCACAGTAATCATAAAAGGAGTTTTTGTATCTTTTAAAGCATGAAAAGTTCTAATTAAAAGCTGCACCATAGCTTGAGCAGCAATCGAGATCGAGATCAGGGCTACTACCCGACCAGTAATAATAGTATGGCTCCAAGCAAAGTTATGAGTGCCAAACACCAAACGCACAATTGGCACCCGCAAGATTAATAACAATACTGAAGCTGGTAAAGCTAGGAATGAAATTTGGTGCAATGACTGTAAAACTAACTCTTTAAATTTTTGTTGATTAAAATCTGCTGATTCAGCTGCAAAAAAAGGCAATGAAGCCTGGCTAATAGGTACACCAAATAAGCGAATGGGGATAGTCATTAATCGTAAACCCAAGCGAATAATTACAAAACTTAAATTACCAATACTAGTAGCTAAAAAACCCAAGGCTAAATTCTGTAACTCTGTCACTGCTAAAGTTAACACTCGTGGAGGAATGAGTCTAAACATCTCTCGCACTCCTGGCAAACGCCAGTTAAAAGATAAATGAAAACGAAAACCTAGTTTCCACGCCAATGGCAACTGAGCAGCCATGTGTAAAAAAGCACCGATGATCACTCCTAAGCCAGCTGCGTAAATCCCCAAACTACCAGCAAATAGCCAGACTCCTAAAATAATACCCAAATTATACAAAACTGGAGCAATAGCCGGCATAATAAAACGCTGATAAGACTGCAAAATACCTGTTAAAAAATTAGAAATAGCAAAAAAGAACTGGGCAATCAACATAATTCTAGTAAGATTAGCAGTAATTTGAATCTGTTCAGTGGCAAACTCTGCACCAGTACGCCAGGCAGTTAAAGGTTGAGCAATTAAAAACACTCCTACTGAAACCAGCAAAAAAATTAACAGCAACACATTCATGACCACTGCGCTGACTTGAAAAGCTTTAGTTTGATCTTTTTTCTTTAAAGCAGTAAAAACCGGGATAAAAGCAGCTGACAGTGCTCCTAAAACAATTAATTGAAACAACATATCTGGAATTTGAAAAGCTACTTGAAAAGCCTCATAAGCCTGTTGCCCGGCTACACTAGAAAAAAACGAAGCAATTAAAAAACGTTCTCGCAACAATCCTGCCAGAGAAGAAACCACATTAGCCACTGTAATAATTGCTGCTGCTGATAAAATCGAGGTTTGTTGACGTTCTAGCCACTTGTTAGTATTAAAAACCAATAATTTAGGAAGCTTGAAAAACATATCGCTATTGTAACGAATTTGTAGATTTGAGGCTAGAGCTTTGAGGAGTTAAAACTGATTATCATCCGTCCATAGGCTAGTTGGTCTCGACAGGTCTGCTAAACCACGCGGATGAGTCCCTGATGACCACTCATGGGGATCAGTGCCAGAAATCTCCCTACGTCCATCAGGAGAAAGCCAATAAAGTGATGAGGCCATTATGACATCAATCAGCTGAGTGACAAACCAGGCTGCTTCCTTGGGCGATACCCCCAGAGCTTCTGCTATCTTTTTTGTTGCTGGACTATCTCTCTTAAATCTGCCCTGATTTCTTTGGTCAACCAAACTCTTGACCTCGTCTTGTATTGGCGGTGGTAAAAAAGCAGCGTGATGCGCCAGAATAATGTTTGCAAGACGACGATCTTTTGCCCATTTAAGCCAAAACTCCCTGGCTTCATCAACAAAATCAGGGCGGTCGGCATACAAATTAGCTAGTACCTCACTAGGATTTTTCATACTCTCCCTCCACTTTAGTGTAAGACCAGGACAGCAAATTGTCAAAACTGAGCTCCTCCTGTATAATAGCGCTCTATGCCAATTCTAGCCAATGCTAAAAAAGCTTTACGAGCCAGTAAAAGAAAAGCCGCTTATAATCAGCGAATTAAATCTCGGACCAAGACCCAAATTGACCAAATGAAAGCTCAGCCAACTGAGCAAAATCTGGCTGCTGCTTACCAAGCTATTGATAAATGCGTTAAGCGCAACATCTGGCATCAGAACAAAGCTGCTCGCCGCAAAAGTCAATTAGCCAAGTTGTTAAACTCTGGCAAAAAAAATAAAAAATAAAGCTTTGTTAAATTTAAAACTTCCAAAACTACTCAAATCAAGCTTCTTTTTAATCAACTTTGCTGTTAAGTGTTAACTCAATAAAGCACTAGCAATAAATGACTAATTTAATAATTAAAGGTAATTAGGCTTGACCACTACATCTTGCTTTATAATACCAGCATGACTAAAACAGCAACCACTCAATCTACAACCAATAAAATTCGTAATTTCTCTATTATTGCTCATATTGATCATGGCAAAACTACCTTGACTGATGCTTTTTTGCAGCTTACTCAAACTGTGACTCCGCAACAATTCCGCGAACGCATGTTGGATTCGAATCCAATTGAGCAAGAACGAGGCGTAACCATCAAATTAGCACCAGTACGAATGCAGTACCAAGGCTATACTCTTAATTTGATTGATACTCCTGGCCATGTAGATTTTGGTTATGAAGTGAGTCGTTCACTAGCTGCTTGTGAAGGCGCGGTTTTACTAATTGATGCCACTCAAGGCATTCAAGCCCAAACTTTAGCCAACTGGCATAAAGCTCAAGCCTTGGGATTAACTATTATTCCAGTATTAAACAAAATCGATCTTGCTAGTGCAGAAATAGAACAAACTTTGCTAGAGACTATGGAAACCTTTAATGTAAGCGAAGATGAAATCATTCTTGCATCTGCCAAAACTCAAGAAAATGTAGACAAAATTTTGCAAGCAGTGATCAATCAAGTCCCCCCACCCAAAACAACCCCAAAAGCAGCCTTACAAGCTCTGATTATTACCTCTGTTTTTGATGCTCACAAAGGCGCTATTGCCTATGTGCGAGTAATGCAAGGTGCTCTAAAAAACCAGTCTTTATACTTACTAGCCACCCAAACCAAGTTCAGCCCTAAAGAAATCGGTGTTTTTGCTCCAAATATGAAGCCTGTAAAAGAGTTACGAGCTGGCGAGGTGGGCTATTTAGCTACTGGTTTAAAAGACATTAAGTTTCTTAAGATTGGTGACACCATCACTAGCAATCAGGCCAGAAACCAAGTTACAGCCTTGCCTGGTTTTAAAAATCCTCAGCCCATGGTTTTTATGGAGCTTTATCCCATTGATAATCACGATTTTGCTGCCTTAAAAGATGCCATGGCTAAGCTCAAACTCAATGATGCTGCTTTAAAGTATCGAGCTACTCATTCTCCAGCTTTGGGCAATGGTTTGCGAGTAGGCTTTTTAGGCATTTTTCATGCTGAGGTAATTAGAGAAAGACTAGAGCGTGAGTTTAATTTAGAGCTAATTGCTACTGCCCCTGCTGTCACCTACCAGGTTATTACCAAACAAAACAGTAAACTAGTCATCAATCATCCCAATGAAATGCCTGATCCTAGCGAGATTGCAGAGATTCAAGAACCTATTGCTAAGACTATGATCTTTTCCCCTAGTGAATATTTGGACAAAGTTATCAAGTTCTGCCGACAAAAACGAGGCCGCTTGCTTAACACCACCAACCTTGGTAACCGCATCAAACTAGACTATCAACTACCTTTAGCTGAGTTAATTACTGATTTTCATGATCAACTTAAATCTTTAAGTTCTGGCTTTGCTTCTTTGGAATATGAGCTTAGTGGCTATAAACCAGTTGATGCTGTTAAAGTTGACATCTTAATTAATAAAGAACTGATCCCTGCTTTAAGTTTTATGGCAGTAAGAGCTGAGGCAGAAACTAAAGGCCGAACTCTAGTAAAAAGACTCAAAAAAGTAGTGCCTAGACAGTTGTTTGAAATTCCTTTACAAGCTGCCATTGGAGGCAAGATTATTGCTCGGGAAACTTTGCGTGCTTATCGTAAAGATGTTACAGCCAAGCTTTATGGTGGAGATCGTACTCGCCGGATGAAATTACTTCAAAAACAAAGTAAAGGTAAGAAAAAAATGAAGCAAGTAGGTAAGGTTGAGTTAAATCA
>WJLO01000008.1 GCA_014728425.1 Minisyncoccota bacterium
AAACCAAAGCCTAGTTTTTTAGCCAACAATTTAGCAATTGGCGCTCCACCACTACCAGGTTCACGAGCCACAGTGACAAAAGGTCGGGTGAAACTTTGTGCTTCTGAATCACTTTGTTCGGGCAGGTCAAGATTCTCCCGCAGTTTCAAAGCGGTCATCACCTTGTTAACCAGCGGATAATAATGAACTGACATAACTGTTTGTATTATAACGTGGTTTTATAAAAAAGGGAGATTGTTTTTAAGTAAGCCTTTTAAATGATTGGAGCTGGAACTAAAATTTAGGCCAATTAATTTACTATTTTTCAATGTTATAATCATGCTATCATCAGCACCTATAGCTCAATTGGATAGAGCGACTGTCTTCGGAACAGTAGGTTGGGGGTTCGAGTCCCTCTAGGTGCGCTTTTTTATTCCCTCCAGGCTAAAGATTATCTTTAAATAAGTTTAAGCTCATAAAATTTAAGGGTGTTTTTTATTAATTAATTTTTTATCTTTGTATTTTTCTTTATAGGTTTGGCTATTGACATATTTGTATGGCCCCAGACATTTCTGCAACCTATCTCCCCTTCGCCTTAGGAGGGCAGAGGTAGGGGAATCTGAAGAAACCCTCTCCCCCCCTGGTGCACGCCGGGGGGGGAGACAACCAAGCTAACAATACTCTTTGGGGTTTCTTTTATCTGCTAAATCACTTTAGCAAGTAAAAGAAATGGAAACTTCTGGCTAGTTAAGTTAAAATAAACCTCATGAAACTACTAGCCGGCTCCTCAAATCTACCCTTAGCCAAAAACATTGCCCAACAACTAAACCTAGAAATAGTGGACTGTGAGATTGCCCAGTTTGGTAATGGCGAGAAACGCCTCAGAATTAAAAGTGATGTGGCTGGGCATAATATTGCCCTAGTGCAATCATTTACCACCCCGGTGGACTCCCAAATCATTGAAACCCTGCTCATGACCGATGCCTTAGAACGAGCCGGGGCCAGAAACGTGAACCTGATCATCCCTTGGCTGGCCTACTCTTTGCAAGACAAAGTCTTTCAAACTGGTGAGCCGTTTTCTGCTAAAGTGATTGCTAACCTGATCTCTAACAGCTATGTGGCCCGAGTTTACCTCTTAGATTTACATAACTCTAGCATCCCGGGCTTGTTTTCAGTGCCGACTGAGTATCTTTCTGCTCAAGACCCATTTGTCGAATTTATCAAAACCAACCTTGATCTAAAACAAGCCGTAATTGTCAGCCCTGACTTTGGTGGCCTGAAATCAGCGCGAAAACTTGCTGACATCTTAAAACTTCCTCTAGCTAACATTGATAAAGACCGCGACCTTAACACTGGTAAAGTCACCCAAGTCGAACTTCACGGCCAAGTTAAAAATAAAACCGCGATTTTGTTTGATGACGTGATCATGTCTGGGGGCACTGCCATCAAAACTGCTAAACTCCTTAAAAAACAAGCTGCCAAAAAAATCTACTTCTTAGCCACTCATGGCATTTTTTGCAATAAAGCCCAGCAAAAACTCACTCAAAGTCAACTGGACCAGATCATCATCACCAATTCCGTGCAACATCAGCAACTTGATGATAAAATAACAGTCTTAGACGTGGCCCCAATCTTTGCCACCGCCCTAAAGAAATGGCTTTAACTTATGAAAGTATCTCAACTAGCTTTTAAACCTTTAAAAAACCCCCCAGCCAATGCAGACACGATTAACCATGCCTTACTGGTTCAAGCCGGCTTTGTCCGTCAACTCATGGCTGGAGTTTATACCTACACCCCGCTGGGGTTAAGAGTTCTTAATAAACTTCGTAATGTTATCCGTAAACAAATGGATGCCATTGGCGGTCAGGAAATCCTCATGCCTTTGTTGCATCCTCAGGCCAATTGGCAAATCACTGGTGGTTGGGACAGCATTGACGTCTTGTTTAAAATTAACAGCCGAACCGGCAAACAATACGCTCTGGGCCAAAGCCATGAAGAGGTCGTCACCCCTTTGGCCAAAGAAATCATCCAGAGCTACCGCGATCTTCCCTTGGCGCTGTACCAGATTCACTGGAAATTCCGCGATGAGCTCAGAGCTAAATCCGGGATTTTGCGCGGCCGCGAGTTTGAGATGAAAGACATGTATAGCTTTCATGAAACTCCCCAAGACTTTGAACGTTTTTACCAAGAAGTTAAACAAGCTTATTTACGCGCTTATCAAGCCATTGACCTAATAGCCAAAGTTACTGAAGCTTCTGGCGGTAGCTTTACAGACAAGATCTCTTACGAATTTATGGTCCTGACTGATGCTGGCGAAGACGATATTTACTACTGTCCTAGCTGTGAATTTTGTGTAAACAGCGAGATTGCCAAACAAAAACCTGGTGATAGTTGTCCTAAATGTAATCAAGCCAAACTAAAAGCAGCCAAAGCCAGTGAAGTGGGCAATGTCTTTGATTTAGGTCAAAAATATGCCCAAGACTTTGACATCACTTACACCACTCAAGCTGGTGATCAAGCCCGACCTTTTATGGGTTGTTATGGCTGGGGCACTACTCGTACCATGGGAGTGCTCGTAGAAAAATCACACGACGATCAAGGCATTATTTGGCCTAAACAAGCAGCTCCTTTTGCTGTGCAGTTGGTCTCGCTCCAAGGTGGAGAAACAGCTGCGCAAAAACTTTATCAGCAACTCCAACAACAAAATATTGACGTACTTTGGGATGATCGTGATGAATCTGCTGGGGCCAAGTTTGCTGATGCAGATCTAATTGGTTGCCCAGTGCGCTTAGTAGTTTCAGCTAAAACTAAAGACAAGGTTGAGTGGAAAAAACGCACTCAAAAAAACAGCAAGCTCTTCACTCCTAATCAAGTGTTCAAAAAACTGCAAGGAAAATAACTTCTTAGGCTTTAATAAAAGCCGGCGTTAGGCCAGCATCTTGTTCTAAATTAGTAGTTCTAGTTTCCGCGATCTTCAAGC
Source organism: Minisyncoccota bacterium (assembly GCA_014728425.1). Classification (GTDB taxonomy): domain Bacteria; phylum Patescibacteriota; class Microgenomatia; order UBA1400; family PJMF01; genus WJLO01. Next base: position 2,960 of record WJLO01000008.1, read on the forward strand.
TGATCAGTATTTTCCCAGTGGCGATAAACACCAACAACTTGTTCTTCTCGAATAGTTTCGAGTTCAAACATAATCTCAGCTAGTTTAGCCAAAACTTTATTTTGATAAGATTTTAATTCTGTTTTAGTAACAAAATTTTTTTGGAGATATTTTTTGTCTGTGAGGCTGAACATTTTGTTGGGTGTTGGACCACATTAAAGTTTTGCAGTCAACTCAATCTTAATCAATCAAACTTATGCTAGAATTTACCCACAAAAACTCACCACAATCGCCATGATCTTAGTTAAAGCCAGGCTAATTGTCGTGAGTTCCTCACCGGGATGTGATGTATTGTTAATATATGCTATGTTACAAAAAAAACCCATAGGCAAAAAGGCTTGAAAACAACGTGAATAATAAATTCACAGACTAAACAAAACTTTTATTATAAGCCTAAATAATTATTGTAGTTTTTGCAATAAAATTAACTCTTAAACCAAACAATAACCAGCACCAGCTGCTAATGATATACTATAGTTTATGTCGCCGCGACAGTTAATCATTACTCATCATGCCCCAGATCTTGACGCAGTCACTGCCGTCTGGTTGCTTAAAAGATTTGATCCACAAAACTATGCTGACGCTCAGGTAGCTTTTGTTAATCCTCAGGAAAAAATCTCTGCCCCAGAAGCGCAAGAACATGGCTATGACCTGCACCAAACCACCTATGTAGATACTGGTTGGGGAGAGTTTGATCATCATCAGCCAGCTCGCGCCAAAAACAACCAAATCAGTGCTACTTCTTTGGTTTATGATTATGTTTGTAAACAAAAACCTAGTCTTAAAGATGACCAAGCTTTAAAAACTATTGCTGAGTTTGCTACTGCTGTTGATCACTTTCAAGAAGTTAACTGGCCTAAGGCAGACTCTACACGCTACGTGTTTATGATTCATCATCTTTTACGTGGCCATGAATTTACTGACCCACACAATGATGACTCTCAGCTCCATTTTGGCCTTAAAACTCTAGACTGCGCTTATGCTGCTTTAAAGCAACATCATAAAGCTATAGAAATTCTCCAAAAAAAGGGCTTAGAGTTTCAAATCAAAGCTGGCAAATGCTTAGGCCTAGCTACTCGCAATGACGACACCTTAAAACTAGCTCAAAAACAAGGCTATGCCTTGGTCTTGCGCAAAGACACTGATCAGGGTCACATTCGCATTAAAGCTCATCCAGACTCAGATCTTAATCTTAAAAAACTTTATCAAGCCATTACCAAACTTGACCAACAAGGAACTTGGTTTTATCATGGCAGCGGCAAAATGTTACTCAATGGCTCAAGCCGACATCGAGATCAACAACCTAGCCCTTTAAGCTTAAATACTGTTATTAATTTAATTAAGGAACATTATGGCTAAATCAGCCTGTGTATTTTGTGAGATTATTAATCAGAAAATTTCTGCTAAGATTCACTATCAAGATAAACATTTTTTAGCGTTTGACGACTTACATCCTCAAGCACCAGTGCATGTGCTACTCATTCCTAAAAAACACTATCCTAGTTTAGAAACTCTAAAACTTGATAATACTCAATTGCCAGGTGAGCTAATTGCCACCGCCAGAAAAGTAGCTCACAAACTCAAGATCAACAGTAATTATAAACTTTTTATGAACATTGGCTCTCAAGTACAGTTAGTACCCCATTTGCACCTTCATTTATTAGGCGGCTGGCAAAAAGATAAAACTACCCAAGAACTAGATCAACAAACTCAAAACTTAATTAACTCTTAGTTCCCCCTGAAAAATCAACTGCTTTCGGTTATAATATCATTCTGATAATAATTAAACTTCTAAGAATGGAGGTGGTTGTTCTTGCCAGTTATTGTTAAAGCCAAGAAAAACCAATCAACCAGTGATCTAATCAGAACCTTTAAAAAAAAGGTCTCTGATGCTGATATTGTTAATCGAGCTAAAAACCGTCGTTACTTTAAAAAGCCTTCGCAAGTCAAAGCAGAAAAAACTTCCCGAGTGAAAAAACTGCAAAGTCGAGCTAGGTCAATGAAGAAAATGAAAAATGTTTCTGACAGAGATGTAGCACGCTTGCGCGAACGCATTTATCAAAATTAAGTCCAAGTTAAGGGGATTGTCAACTAATAAACTAAAGTTAATCTTTAGATAGATTGTAAGCTAGTTCAGAATCAAACAATCTTTATTTTTTCCGACGGCGGGGTTTTACTTTAGCCTTAATCTTAAACTCCCATTGATCGCCATCACTAGTATCAAAACTAGTAGACTTAGTAATACCATAATAACGCAGCAAGTGATTGCTTAAAGTTTGTTCTAGTTCTTTTTGTTGCTCTTTTAACTCCTTAATACCTACTTGTAAAGAAGTCACTTGGGGGTCAGACTGCAACTGAGACTTACGCTGCCGTACTTCTTGACTATACTCACTAGCTTTGTCTTTAGCTGTGCTTAATTGAGTGTCATTAGTAAAAACATTGCGTAAACTTTGACGTTTATCTTTTAACTGGGCCTTAATATCTTGCAAGCGATCAGCATGGCGCTCAATCAAGCCCTGCAGTGAAATCAAAGTCTCAGCTAACTGATCGGACTTAGCTACTTCATCATCACTGCTTTGGTCATCAGTAGCTTGTTTATTGGCTTGATTTAAAGCTGCCAAAGCTAAATCATCACTAGTTGGTAACTTAGGTTTTTCTTGCCCCTGATCTAGTCCTTTAGTATCTGCAGCTGGTAACGAAGCTTTTTTGCTATTTTTTTTGCTCATAAATTCCTTTCTTTGTTAAAACTCAATGTACAATATTTTGCTAGTTAACTCAAGCAGCCAAGATCTACCTCTTACTGCTTAATCCACAAGGTTCAAGCCCAAAAACAAGCTTGGTTAATGAGTTTTTTGCAAAGTTTTAATAAACTTTTAGTAAGATATATCAGGCAAATATTTTTATTAACTCTTGTTGAACACTAAGTTAATCAATAGTATAATATGGTTGATATAGCCGGGTAATGGCCTTTACTCTCTAGAGTAAGGGAGGAAAGTCCGGACAGCAGAACGGATGGTGTCTTGTCGTAAGGCAAGAGCGGTTTAAACCGACAGTTAGAGCAACAGTGACGATCCGGGTAACGCCGGGTGAAACGACCAAGTGATCGGGTAGTTTTGACAACTGTCAAGACTGGCAATCCTCCCAGCTGCGACTGCCGAACTTGACCTAAATGGACCCGTTCCCTATCACTGGCCTTGATAAAGACCAGTAAAGGTCATAAGGTGCAGGCCTAGGTAGATCATTACTTAAAACAGAATCCGGCTTACGGGCTATATATTTTAACTACCCCTCTTGTTAACCACAAAGGGGTAGTTTGTTTTTTACTCAGAAACAAAGAGCTTATTTAGTTTTTCTGCCACTCTAGTTATAATGAGATGAGATAAACAACATCACTCACAAATCAGCTCAAAAAGGAGCCTTATGTTTAATCAAGTTAATAGTTATCTTTCTTTACAAGATTATTTTTCTATTATTGCTTTACAAACTCTAGAAAGCATCTCTTTAGTGCTACCGCGTATTGCTGGAGCGCTACTGGCTTTAATTGTAGGAGTAGCTGTAGCCAAAGCCAGTAAGCGACTTTTGGCCAGGATTCTAACAAGCTTAAAACTTTCTAGTTTGGTAAAAAACTCTCCTCTAGGAATGATTTTAAGTGATGATAACATTGGCCAAAAAACCGAAGAAGCCATTACTACCACTTTTTATTGGCTGGTAATGTTGGTAGTAATTCACACTATGGTTTCGATCCTTGGCTTAGATTCTTTATCATTGGTGATCGAGCGTATCTTGGGCTACATTCCTAATATTATTGCTGCAGTTTTTATTATGTTGTTTGGCTTACTATTAGCTGGTTGGGTTGAAAATTTAGTTAAAGGCGCAGTAAAAAGCGTGGATTTCCACACTTCAACCTTAGTAGGCAAAGGGGCCAGTTATCTGGTAGTTAGTGTAGCAATGCTCACCGCCTTATCTGAGTTAGGTATTGCCAGCTCCTTTATCACTATTTTGTTCATTGGCCTAGTAACCACTGTTTCTTTAGGTTTAGGCTTGTCTTTAGGTTTAGGAGGACAAGATTTAGTGCGTCAAATCTTAACCAACTGGTATCAACGCAACTTTAAACCAGCCAAAACCAAAAAAACTAAATCAAGCAAAAAAAAGAAATAACTAGAATTTATGCCCCTAAATCAAGCTATTTTCTTAGGAGTAGTTCAAGGCTTAACTGAGTTTTTGCCAGTTTCTAGCTCTGGCCATTTAGTCCTGTTTCAAAATCTTTTTGGCTGGCAACAAGCCAACCTAGCTTTTGATGTCTGGCTTCATCTGGCTACTGTTTTAGCTATTATGGTGTTTTTTTGGTCAGATTTAAAAGAGATCCAACTAACTGAAATCAAAGCTATTTTGATAGGCAGCATACCAGCTTTTCTAGCTGGGTGGTTTTTCCACACTCAACTTAATGATTGGTTTCATTCTATTCAAGTAGTAGTCATTAGCTTAATCATCACTGGACTGTTTAATTTTTATATTGATGCCAATATTGAAAAAAGCAAAGTACATACCAGCGAACCAGTAAGCGAGCCCAATGGTTTTATCATTGGAATTTTTCAAGCTTTAGCTATTATCCCAGGCATCTCTCGTTCTGGAGCCACTGTGGCTGGAGGAGTTTATCGAGGTTTGGAACGCATCAATGCTTTTCGCTTTTCATTCTTACTAGCCATCCCAGCCATTCTCGGTGCCAGTAGTCTCCAACTCTGGAATCTAAACCAAACAGGCTTTGCTCAAGTTGAACCAGTTCCTTTTGCTGCTGGCGCAGCAGCTGCCTTTGTTGTTGGCTTGCTCAGTTTAAAACTTTTTCATTATGTAATCAAAACTGCCAAAATGGAGTGGTTTGGTTGGTACTGTGTGGTGCTAGGTGGGGTAGGAGCGTTGTTGATAAGTATATCAATAAACTAACAACATCTTTTATCAAAATCCCTCTAGTAAGATTACTCCCTCCTTCCCTCGCGATAACTCAAAGCTTCAGCTAAATGAGCAACCACCACTTGATCTTCACCTGCTAAATCAGCAATAGTCTGGGCTACTTTAATTAACTTAAAATAACTGCGCGCAGATAATTTTAAGTTATTAGCGGCCTGCTGCAAAAACTTTTGACCAGTATTCATTAAGGGGAAAAACTCTTTTACTGCTGAAGAGCTTAAATCTGCATTAGTAAAATAAGGAGTGTTTTTAAACCGCTGAGTTTGCTGAGCTCGTGCTTGAATGACTCGCTCACTAATCCGTACTGATGATTCAGCGCTTAGTTTAGCCTTGGCTAACTTCTCGGTCTTAACTGCTTGGACATAAAGCTGCAGGTCAATCCGATCTAAAATCGGACCTGATAACCGCCTTTGATAACTACTTACCTGGGTGGCTGAACAACAACACTGTTGTTGTTCACTGCCCCAATAGCCACATCGGCAAGGATTGGCAGCAGCCAACAAACAAAACCGAGCAGGAAAAGTAACTGAGCCCATTGCTCGAGAAATAGTGATCTGGCGATCTTCCATAGGTTGACGCAATGATTCTAATGACAAACGATCAAACTCTGTAAACTCATCCAAAAACAACACCCCATGATGAGCCAAAGAAACCTCGCCTGGTTTAATAAAACTACCACCTCCAATCAAGCCAACTGGAGAAGTAGTATGATGTGGTGCTCTAAATGGCCGAGCAGTGATCAAGCCTTTTTGTGTTAAGCCGCAAATTGAGTGAATCTTGGTTACCTCAATAGCTTCTTGTTCGGTTAATGGTGGTAAAATCGAGACCAAAGTTTTAGCCAATAGGCTTTTACCCGCCCCTGGTGGGC
>WJLO01000002.1 GCA_014728425.1 Minisyncoccota bacterium
ATATTGGCCAATTGATTGAAGAAGTTTACAGCCAGATACACTATTACAACTACCACAGGATTCATACCAGTCTAAAAATGCCACCTAAAAAGTACGCTCGAACACTCAGAAAACTATCTTAACAAAAGGGGTACTTGACAGATCTAAAAAATGTTGTTTCAATAAAATCGCCATTTCCCACAGAAATCAATTCTAACTTATTTTTTTCATTTGACGAATTTCCAAATATTGACAGTTCTACTTCTAATCAGCACATAGTTTTTAAGTCATTTTGTGCTTTAACTGAGTATAGTTGTAAAGAAAATGACTATGATGGAGAAAAATTTGTTTTTGTTGAATATGATGATCGCAAAAGCATTGGCACTGAAAAATTTAATGAGAAAATTAAAACAAGTAAAACTCATGGAGCATACGTTAACTTAATCAATAAGCAAGCAGATATTATTTTAGTGGCAAGTCATCCTTCTGACGAAGAAATTAAATTGGCCGTTGAAAATGGAGTTAAACTTGAATTAACCCCAATAGCTAAAGATGCTTTTATATTTATGAAGCACAGTGATAATCCTATAGAAAATTTGTCTTTAGAACAGATTAAAATGATTTATTCAGGAAAAATTACTAAATGGTCTGAACTTGGTTGGGATAACGGCAATGATATTAAAGCTTATGTTAGAAATCCCAATTCCGGCAGTCAAGAAACAATGAAAGATTTAGTTATGGAAGGGGAAACTTTAATAGAAACAGAAGATATGATTATTTCTACTATGAAAGGATTAGTTTATAAATTGTCTAGTGATCCTTATGGTTTAGGTTATTCTTTTTTTTATTATAAAAATGCAATGACGCAGGCGCCTAATACTGTTTTTTTGAGTGTAGATGGCGTTGATCCAAATGCAAACTCTATTTTTTCTGAATCATATCCTTTAACAACTAGAGTTTATTTAGTTATGCGTGAAGAAGAAAATCCAAATGAATCAGCAGTTAAACTTAAAGATTGGCTTTTAAGCCCCTCAGGACAAAACGTGATTAAAGAAGTAGGATATGTTCCGCTTTTTAACATGGATTAAATCATTAATAAATTAACCATCCTATAATCTTGTTTACTCAAGAAAATGGTTCTAACTTCGTTACAAGTGTTCCGCATAGTGAGATTAGGTTGATGTATAGGCGTATATTTTGATAGCGTTTATCACAATTTGATCATTTTGAGTTTGGAAGCTTAATACAAGTTACAATAGTTTTTCACAAGTCAGATGTGTTAGTATAAGTATATGCAGAATCAAAACGTAGACCCAACAATATCGAATCCAGACTTTAATCAACAACAAGTATCTGAACCTTTAGCACAGCAAATCCCACCAAAACAAAATAAATTTTTTATACCATTGCTATCAACTATTATTTTCGTTTTAACGATATCAACTCTCTTTTTTGCTTATCACTACTTTGAACCTAGCTTAATAAAAACAACTGATTCAGAAACCGAAACTACTATTATTCCCACCAATACACCTAACACCCCTGTAAACATCACTACTGATCAAGTAGCTGCAAATCCTCAAGGACACGATATGTCTAACACACTTACCGCGGCCGGTTTGTTCCTACCTCTCCCAGATACTTGGAAACCATACTTCACCACTCCAGATCAAAACACAACCATATATCTTGCATCTACAGAAAGTCAATTCAACCAATATAAGCAATGTGGTGAGACGCATAATTGCACTGATTACCTCAAACTAAAGGTTTCAGGGAACATGGCAGTTTGGAATAACAAAACATTAGAGGAGTTTATGAGTCAAGTAATACCTGAAGTTGATCTCAATGCTCTAAACAAAACATCAGTAGATGGGAATGAAGCTTGGAGCGGATATACTGATAGCCAGCAGCTTGTGCATCAGACAGTAATAAAAAAAGTTGACGAAAATGGAACGTTTATCAAGGTAATCTCTGCTGAAGCTTCTGCCAACAACAAATCTATGTTGAATCAATACGTTTTAACAACCAAACAAATGGGCTTGGCTCAACTTAGTTCAAAGAAAGCTAGTGAGATGACTTCGAAATCAGCATACAAAATCACTCTAATCTCTCCATTGGTCACAGAACACTTTGGACTACTCAATACAGTCATAGGTAACTTTCTAAACACATCTGGCACAAATGCTAACTTTACCTATATCCTTTTGACTGAAGGTACCGCAGGATATCCAAAGAACAATTACCTAAATCAAAGCTACAATCTACTCACAGACAACACCAACCTCTCACCTGGATCGTATGGCTCTGAACAAGTACAAATACAAGTTGATAAATTGCCTGATAATATGGCTTCATATTTTACCGACCCTAAATACTGTGAACAAAATAATGACTGTCAACAAAGAACAAACTTCTGCACGATCGGAGCTTTCAATAAGTACCACGTTTTCTCCACGCCTTGGGGTTGTGGCCCTCCTGACTTAGAAGGATTTGGTAACCACGAGCTTGTAGCTCAACAAAATAACTGCTCAGAAGTGGAAATAGGTTATGACTCGGTAAGTTGTGTGAATAATACTTGCCAATTTATTAACCCACAACCTGTGTGTAAGTAAAAATCCTATAATCATCTCTACTCAAGAAAATGGTTCTAACTTTGTTACAAGTGTTCCGCATAGTGAGATTGGGTTGATATATAGGTATATTTTATGATAGAGAACGATAGATTTATTTGATAAAATTGTTTAAATATGAAAAAAATATTTGCCCCCAAATTACAAAAAAATGATACAGTTCGAGTCATAACTCCAGCTCGTAGCCTTTCCATGCCTTGGATCAATAATCAAGAAATGAAAGATATTGCTGAAGAAAGATTTGCTGAATTGGGATTAAATTTAACTTTCAGCGAACATGTATATGAGATCGATGATTTTGATTCATCCTCTATCCAATCACGCATCGAGGATTTACATAATGCTTTTGAAGATAATTCGGTGAAGTTAATTATTACAGTTATTGGTGGTTTCAATTCCAACCAATTATTGAAGTATATAGACTACAACTTAATTTCTCAGAATCCTAAAACTTTATGTGGTTACTCTGACATAACAGCTTTAGCAAATGCAATTTATGCCAAAACAGGATTAGTTACTTACTCGGGACCACATTACTTTACCTTTGGTGACAAAAAAGGACTTGATTACACATTGGAATACTTCAGGAAAGCATTATTTTCTAGTGGATCCTTTGTTATAGAACCATCAATGAAATGGAGCAACGATCGTTGGGTTGGTAAACAGGATAATAGAAACTTCATTGATAATGACGGTTATTGGATTATAAATGAAGGTCAAGCTGAAGGAACAATTATTGGTGGAAACCAATGCACACTTAATCTCCTACAAGGAACAGAGTACATGCCAAGCTTATCTAATAGTGTTCTTTTCTTAGAAGATGACTATGAAGCACATCCAGCAACGTTTGATAGAGATCTACAGTCTCTTATTCATCAGCCTGATTTTGATAAAGTTAATGGAATTGTTATTGGTCGCTTCCAGCCAGAATCAAAAATGACCAAAGAACTATTAACTCAGATAATTACAACTAAAAAAGAACTAAACAGTTTGCCAGTCATTGGAAATGTTGACTTTGGACACACTACACCACAAATAACATTTCCAATTGGTGGTACTGTTGAAGTTAAGGCAGATAGTAAAAAAGTATCATTAAGAATAATCAAACACTAAAGTCCTATAATCTTGTTTACTCAAGAAAATGGTTCTAACTTTGCTACAAGTGTTCCGCATTTAAAAAGTGGTTTATGACAAAAAATATAATTATAAAAAAATTTTGTTATTTCTGATAAGTTTCAGCTTAATTATTTTTACCTTAGTTTATTTAACTACAAAAATCATATTCAAAAAAATAACATTGAGTCAAATTAATATTTCTGAAGAGAGTGTTGTTTTAAGTCAAAATAATGATAGATATCAAATTAAAGGTGAACTATATATAGAGGCTGATAAAAAAATTTTTTTATTGGGCTTAATAAAACGAAAAATAGAACCTGAATATTGTTATTCATTTAAAGCTGATCAACTTTACGTTTTTCAAACTCCTATTTATGTTAGCGAGGCAAAATATATTGTTATTAAACCTTGTAAGCAAGGAGCCTCCAATACATGTTCCCTGTTGTTTTCTGTTGATAGTGATTTTTCAGAAGACTCCCTTCAAATGGTAAATCGAGAATCAGGAGCCCCAATCTTTGATAAAGGAATTTGGTTATGTAATATTAATTACGACCCGATTTCAGGAATTCTATCGCATCATCATCGTGCAGGTATTGAGAATAATTATATTGATATTTATCAAGGGTCTTGACCAGTTAACGCA
>WJLO01000054.1 GCA_014728425.1 Minisyncoccota bacterium
AGGTTGGAGAGGGGTAAGAAGGATGCCTACTACTACCAATCTAATTGAATGTTTTAATTCTCATCTTCAGGGTAGATTAAAAACAATTAAAGGCTTTGAATCATTTAAACACGCTGATTTATGGCTTAATGCCTATTTTCTTAGAAGAAGAACTAAAAAATTCACTGACTGTAGGGGTAAATTCAGAAACCTTAACGGAAAAACATCCCTGTTTAAAGCTAAAAAACCAGGGATTGATTTACCAGTATTTTTTTAAAAAAGGGTGACCGTTTTTGAACGGTGTGATAAAAATGTGACCCCACGGGGACTCGAACCCCGGTTTTCGCCGTGAGAGGGCGATGTCCTAGACCGCTAGACGATGGGGCCTGATTTTTGGCCACCAGAAGGATAATTTTCTGGGCTATTCAGGCACAAAGGTTTTTTTATTAAAAACTTTCTTTATTATAATTGATCTGTTAAATTTCACCAAATCTGAAACATTGAGTTTATTGTTGGGGTTGTAAAACCTATATGACTAATTTGTCTAACTGTTAATTAGCTTGAAGGAGGGTTGATGAGACCAAAGGATTATCAGCAAAGACTAGACTCTTTAGCAGCAGATATTGTTTTCTGGCGGCTGTGCGATCGTTTAATTTTAAAATTAGGTTATGTGCGTAATGAACATCCTTTAATTAGGCAAACAGCTTTGGCTATTATAACTTTATTGACTGATTTAAAAAATCCAGGTATTCAGCCTGATGATTTAGTAGCTAGACAACTAGGTTTTTTGGACACCAATGAGCAATATTTAGCAGCTCTAAACAGAGAATTAGTTAGGCAAATATATAATCCTATGCTTGTTGTTTTACCAAGTTTGCCTGAGTTAATTTTAGAATTAATAGTGGGGGGTTATAGAGCTGATTACCAGGATTTGGATTTATGGATAATATCGCGCTGGTTGGGTGCAGCTGATTTATCTAGCTCGTGGCAGCGCAAACAAACTTTAGAATTTCTAAGCAACCACATTTTCAACTTTCTGGATCCACGCCACAAACAAAATCTGATTCGCCTTCTTGGGCAGTAACTTTTTTAACTGCGCTAGTTTAGTTGCCAAATCTTGATTTCTAGCTCACCTTGATTATCGTCATACCAATGAGGCGGGTGGCTATCAAAGTCTTCATCATGAATTCTGAAAGTAATGGGTTTGTTTTTGCCTTTAAGAGTAGTTTGATAGTAATGATCAGCATTGTATGTACCCCAGTCAATATCCTTTTCATCAATAATTACATCTAAGTGTTTTTTACTATGTCCATGGGGATGAGTTGAGCAAACTTGATGATCTTGCCAAGTCTGCCAGTTATCAGTACTTTGCCATTGCGCATCAACTAATTGATTGCCATCTTTATTTGTCCAGGTGCCGCGAACTTCAATAATATAATCAACTTTTTTAGTGAGGCTAAATGCAGTAGTTAGGCCATCAGGATTATCAACTGGCAAGCTAAGAGTAGCTACTAAACTGGCATTGGCAACTGGAGCAACATGAGCATTGGTAGGAGTAGAGGTAGGCTCTGAAGCTGGGGTGGGCGTAGGGCTAGTGCTGGCAGTGTCTTCGGGATCAGCAGCAGTGGCTGAGCTAGTAGGAGTAGGTGTGGGTAAGGGGGTGGCTGTTGGCTGAGGGTCATTGTTGTCTTGGTCTTGATCTTGTTGATCTTGGTCATTGTCATCAGTACTGTCATCTTGATTTTGCTCTTGATCATCACTATTGCCTTGTTCATTATTAGCACCATCATCATTGTTACTGGCTTGTTGATTAGTAGCAGAAGTTGGCAGGACTGCAGCAGCTAGCTGATCTACTTCTGTTAGGAACTGCTCTTCAGTAGCTAAACCTTTAATTTGAGGGTTGTTAGGATCATTGGTGGGAGTGGGTGATAGTGTTGGTGTGGGTATTAACTCAGCCATGGGCGGTTGAGTTGGTTGCTGAAGTTGAAACAGCACTGCTCCTCCAGTAATCATTAAAGTGGCACTACCTAGGGCCAAAGTAGTGGCTAAAGGATAACCGTGCCAAAGATTTTGCAGCAGTTGCCAAGGCTTGCTCCAAAGTGGTTGACTAACTGGAGCAGCTGGTTGAATAAGCGGAGGATGACTTTGACAGTAAGCCATTAATCCCTTGAGGCGCTGATGTTTTTCCTGAGGCTTCAGCTTAATTGCTCTGAAGTTTTTGAGCTGGTTAATCAGTTGAGCTTCGTTCATTGATTTTTCTTTGTTAGTTGATTCATGATTTTTCTTAGTTTTTTTAAAGCGCGGTGTTGCAATACCCGTACCGATACTGAACTGCGGTTCATTACTTTGGTAGTTTCTTTAATACTGAGCTCCTCAACAATTCGTAACTGAATGACTTCGCGATAATGATCAGGCAACTGTTTCATTGCTCGGTAGAGCTGTTTATAAGTCTCTTGATCAATGAGTTTGTTAACTTGTTTTTTGGCTTCATCATCTGTTAGCCAGCTGCAATCATCTAAGTTAGTAGTGTTTTCCTTAGCCTTTTTTTTATAGTGATCGTAGATCAAGTTCCGAGCAGTAGTAAATAAATAGGCTCGAAAGTTGTCTTGTTGATATTTATCTAAGAAACGCCAAATTCGTTGGAAAGTTTCACTTGTTAAATCTTGGGCATCTTGTTTATTGCTTACTTTAAACAAACAAAATCGATAAATTGAGTCAGCAAAGTGTTGGTAGATTTTAGCAAAAGCTTGGGTGTTGCCAGCCTGCGCTTTTTTAACTAAAGCTTCGATTTTAGCTTGTTGCTGCTCATCACTTTGTTTGGCCATAAGTTAAACACCACCTTTGACTTCTATTATATATCTTTTTTGGGCAGGCGAAATTGTAACATTAACTATAGCTAACAGTTTAAATTCTTATCACAGCTAGAGAATTTTTTGTACTTGTATTATAAAAGAACAGTTGTTATATAATAAGAACAAGTTTATAACAGCAGTGAGCAATTTGTTTATGACATCTACTTTACAACAAGCTTTACGATTATCAGTTTGTCAAACATCCCAGCGTTAATTTTTAACATGAAAATTATCCTGGGAGTTTTATTTTAAAAATTAACATTAAGAGGGGAGGTGAAAATGAAATGAAAAAACTCCTTAAATCTTTATTGGTTTTGGCAGTAGTGGCTACCACAAGTGTGACATCTACTCAAGCTTACTTTACAAGTGAGGTGACTGTGGAGGACAACGAAATCGTTGTGGGCACTTTGTTATTAGCCTTAGATGCTGCTCAAGAAGACAGCTATGTAGGTACTTGGGGTCATCCCAATGCTTATAACTTAGTTCGAGAAAACGAAGACGGTAGTGTAACTCAAACCTACACTCTAGAAGCTTGGACTAATGCTGCACCTGGTGAAACCAATACCTATACAGTAGGTATTAGAAATCGAGGTACCTTAGATATGAACGTGCGAGCTGCAGCTACTGGAGCATGGGTCGATGGCCCAAGATTTGGCACTGGTGGTTGTCCATCAACAGCTGATGCTGATCCAACTCTAGTTTCAGTAAGCAATGTTCACCAATATGCTGTTACTGCTGGCGGTGGTTGTGAAAGCGACAATGGTTGTAACAACCTCCGTGATGGCTTAGCCAGCGTAGGTGCTTGGACACCAGTAAGTGGCTTAACTGCTGCTGATAGTGGTTCAGTTGTTGGCTGGTATCACGGTGATACTGACGGAGGCGGTGACGGTGATGCTTTATACACCCTTGCTGAATCTGAGTACGCTGTTTATCAAGTTGAGGTTACTTTAAGCCCAGCTACTGACAACTGTTATCAAGGTGCAACTTATCACTTTGATTTAACAGCTCAAGGTAAACAACCAGCAGGAGCCTGGTAAATTGTAGCTATCTCGATCCCGTTGCGGCGGGATCGGCTATAGATATAATTGAAGAGACTTTAATTAACTTAGAAGTGATTTTATGGCTAAAAAACCAGCAAAATTAAACAATGTTTTTAAATGGCTCACTGGCACAGTGCAGGTGATTCTCATCATTGCTTTGGTAGTGATTGCTGTTGGCAGTTTTAGTACTAGAATTCCTTTTTTAGCCCAACAAGGCTTGAGTTTTTTTGCAGTTACCAGTGGCTCAATGGAGCCCACTATCCCAGTAGGCGCTTTGATTTATAGTGGCAAATACCGAGCTGATGACTTAGCTAAAAATGACATTATTACCTATCGAGTGCGTAATCCAGAGACTAATGAGCTAACTACAGTTACTCACCGGATTACTAAAGTGATCAAAGAAGACAAAATCAAAACCTATACTGATCCCGAAACCGAAGAGGAAAAAGAAAAAGTTGTACGTACTCATGAGTTTGTTACTAAAGGTGACGCTAACAATACTGAAGATGCTCGTACTGTGCCAGTAGATAATGTTATTGGTTTGTATCAATGGCACTTGCCTTATCTGGGCTATGTTACTCATTTTGCCCAAACACCAATAGGCTTTGTCTTGCTTGTGATTATTCCAGCAGTGGTTTTGATTGTTTGGGAATCAGCTTCTTTAGTGCTACACTTTACTCAAGGCAAACAAAAGAAATCAGCTCAAGAGATTGCCAAGTTAAAAAAAGAACTGGCTCAAGTTAAAAAGGAACAAAAAAATTAATACTGAAACAAAAACATGATCTTAGTAGTTAATATTACTATCAGTTTGAACAAAAACCATTTTATGTCAAATTTTACTCGCCAACTTAATTATTTATTTGCTGTGACCAAGCTAGCCTTGTTAACGCTGTTATTAGTAGGTAGTTTTCAAGCAGCAAACATTAATTGGCTAGGTTTAACAAGAGCTTCTTATGTTGGTCTTACTGGAGCTTTAAACAACCCAGTAGTTTTGGGAGCTTGGGCACCAGAAAGACCTACTAATCAGGGCTGGAACTTACCCACAGAATCAAGTGCTGCTAACGAACAACCTGTTGATTTAAGCTGTGGTTCTTTGACTAATGGCGGCGATCCTGCTCATCCTCGAGTAGCGCACAACTGGACTGCAGTTAGTGGTGCTAATATTAAATATCAGCGAGAAGTGACTTTTCCTGACAATCACATTGGCTATTATTATGCTGACAACAACTACACTCCTTTTGCTTCTTTTGGTTCTGATCAAGGGATTGAGGGTACTTGGACCACTCGAGTCCGCGCGTTTGAAGACAACAATGACAATGGCGCTTATGATGAAGGCGATTGGGCTTCTGATTGGAGTGACTATTGTGAAATCACTTTAGATCGTACTGCCCCTTATGCAGAAATTACTAGCCATGATGATGGCGACACTGTTTCTGGAGTAGTAGAGATTCGCGGGACAGTGACTGATGACAATCCTCATCATTATTGGTTAGCTGGCCCAGCAGGATTTCCTGGCGTAGTTAATGAAAGCAACTCTTTTACTGATCAATTACTATACACATGGGATACTACTGGTTTAGCAGAGGGTGAATACACCCTTAAGCTAGAAGCACGTGATGCTGCTGGTAATAAACAGCCTAATTTAGCTCCAGTACCAGCAGATCCTGAAGACACTACTGATTCAGTGGATTGGGTGACTGTTACTGTGAGCAATCCGCCCACCACTCCTAGTGGTATTCGCATCCTTGATCATCAAGGAACAGACCTAGGCTGTGATGGTACCACTGACCACCGTTACATCACTGTTGATTGGCATGATAACCCTGAGGCAGATTTAGCTCATTATGATTACCAGATTAGAGAAGCTACTACTATTGCTCAGCCTACTGAGTCTGAGTTTAGCGGCGATATTCGTGATGAAGATGGTTTATATCGTTATCGAGTTAGGGCAGTAGACACTGATGACAACACCAGTGACTGGACTGAGTGGTGTTATGTTCGCTTAGATCGTTCAGTCTTGCCTACACCACCTAGTGAACAGATCGTCATTAATGAAGTAATGTATGACCCAGTAGGCGATGATCAAGGTAATATGCCCGAAGGTGAATGGGTTGAGCTTTACAACAACAGTGACACTGATGTGGATGTAGCTGGTTGGTATTTACAAGATACAGTTAATAATCAAGTTACCATCAGTGCTAGTAATAGTGATAACGATCTTGATACTGGTGATGACGGCGAAACTGTTGTGCCGGCTCATGGCTGGTTAGTGGTTTATGTTAATGGTCCGGCAGTTTGGGACAATGACGGTGATGCTGTGGTGTTGTACAACAACACTGATGTTTGGCAAGATGAATATATTTACAGCAGTGGTCAAACTGAGGGTAGTACTCAAGGCCGTGATACTGACGGCACTGATAACTGGGTCACCATGATTGCTACTCCTGGCAGGACTAATGTAGCTACTGCTGCTGATTTACAACCTAGTGCTTATATCTGGCAACAAGATGAGCATCATGCTCGTATAGCAGTTTTTGATGGTTTAAACTATGATCAAGTTGATTACGAAATTACTTATCTGCATGATCAAGATGGCACTGATGTGCCTGCAGGCTTGACTGGCAGCACAACCATTAACAGTAATAATCTTTATATTAATGATCTGTTTATGGGCACTGAGTCTAGCGGCAGCCAACATCCTCATAGTGGCATTAAGCAGGTGGTGTTAACAGCTACTTTAAGCGGAGGCGGCTTGCCAGATCGAGTAATTACGGTGAATTTATCAGGGAGCTGGGAGTAGGAAAGGATAATTGTCTTATCTGAAATTAGATATGTTAAAAAAAATTTTAAATTTAATCACTTTATTTGTTTTATTAGTTGGTTTAACCACCCAAGCTTTTGCCGGAACTAATTTAACTGTTAACTGTCCTTCAACCGGTAGTTGTAGCATTAATCCGCCAAGCACGCCTTTATATCAAGAGGTCGGCTGGATGCCTGGCTCAACTGCTAATCAATATATTCGCATGGCTAACACTGCTGGGCAGGATGGTTATGCTGCTATTGAAGTAACTAATTATCAAGAACTAAAGTCCTTAGGGGAAGTGATCGAGATCGAGATTAGAAGGGGCTCGCCAGTAGGTACTGTGATTTATGGAGGAGTAACTTTACATCAATTTCGCGATGATGGTTATTTTACTTTTGATACTTTGGATGATGGAGAAACCACTGATTATTTTGTCATTGCCCACATGCCTTATGATGCTGGCAATGCCTATCAAGCCTCTCGAGTAGAATTTGATCTTAACATGGGTTTAGAGTTAGCTCCAATCCCACCAGATAGTGGCGGAGGCGATGGCACTGGAGACACAGATGACGATGATGGAGATCTTTGTACTGCTTCAGCACCAGCAGAAGCCCCAGCTTTAAGTGTAAGTAATCCTACTGATAACACTGTAACTTTAACATGGACTGCTGTCTCCCCAGTTACTCATTATGCTTTAGTGTTCACTCGTGATTCTGATGGTGCTCAATATGGTAGTACCAATATTGGTAATGTAACTTCTTATACAGTTACCAACCTTTCTGGTGGAGAAAGTTACAGCTTTCAAGTTTTTGGCATTAATGATTGCATGCCTGGCCCAAGATCTAACACCGCCACCATTGGCACTGTTTCTGGTGCACCATTGCCACCAGAAGTACGTCCTTTAGGCCCTGGCGGTGAAGTCTTAGGTGTAGAAACCGAGGCAGAAACAGAACCAACTCCTAGTCCAGAACCAACTGCTGGTTTATCTGCAGCAGCTGGTCAGGTAGCTGGTGTAGAAAGTAGCTGCGGACCTTTAAAGCTTTACATCCCTTGGATTTTGCTGGTTTTGCAAGCAATAGTGATCTTTGCTACTGATTATTATTACCGACGTGACAGTAAATACACTAAACATGTTTTAGCAGGTTTAGCTACTGTAGTCTCTATTGTGTTGTTCTATTGGTTAAGAGAATGTCAGTGCTATGCAGGAGGTGGCTTGTTAGCTTGGCTGTGTCAATGGTATTGGCTAGTGTCAATAGTTATCACTGCTTTATTGCAACTTTTCAACTACGCCTTTGTAGAGGAAGTAGAGGAAAACTGAGCTTCCTTTTTATTTCTATCTAATCTGGCTCAACCACCAATTTAGCTTTTGTTACAGTTAATGTCAGCATCTTATGGATAATAGGGTTTAAGATGTTTGGCGATAATTACTCACCAAAACCACCACATTGGTTTTACTTTGGTCAGTTGTTTTGGGTGACAGTCTTTATTGCTTTACTGGTGTTTTGTTTTTTAACTAGAGTGGCTGCTTTTGCTAAGTTTCAAAGTTCAGTAACTTTAACAAACAACATTATTCAAGTGGGTCAATGGCAGCAGCCCAACCAAGCTTTAACTCAACCGTTATTAAGTTGGTGGTTAATAGGTCCATCACAACATTATTTTTTACACAATTGGTTAATTAATTCGAGTTTTGAGCAAGACTTGCTAGGGTGGCAAACCACTGGTCAAGTTCAAGTTGTAACACCAGATCAAACCTCAACAGCACATCCTGTGCCTTTGGTTGGACAAAAGATGGTTCAACTAAGTGCCTTGAACAGCAATCAGTCTTTATTAAACAACACCCTTAGTCAACAGTTAGCCAATGACCAGCCTTTATATAATCTAAGCTTTTGGTATTATCTACTTAGTGAAGAAGCTGCTTTAGGCTTTGATGAACCTGCTTTTATTGTGCAGGTTAATGGTCAGCTAGTTTATCAGGTTTGGGCTCAGGATTTAGCTAAACCAGGTTGGCAGCAAGTGATTTTAAACTTAACTGACCTTGATGCTCGTCAAGCTCAACTGCAATTTGCTGCTGGTAATACTGGGGATCAATTGTTTGCTCCAGTAGTTTATTTAGACCAAATCACCACCAACTTAGCAGTGTTAAACAATCATAACTCACTACAACTACGCACTGATGAGTGTGCTAGCTGTCAACTGGGCTATCAATACTTTATAGATGGTCAAAGCTTTGATAAGCAAGGTTTTAGTCCTTTAGAACTACAGTTAAATGGGGCAGTTGATGATCATCAACTGCAATACTGGTTTGTTAATGATGCTGGCGAGAGTCAAGATTCAGCATGGTTAACGGTTTGGTTTGATGACCAACCACCTCAGTCTATTGAAAATCTTGAATTTATTCCCGAAAGTGATCAACAAGCTACTCTTATGTTCACTGCGCCAGCAGATCAGTTTAGTTGGTCTAGCCAAACTTTAACAGCACAAGTTAATCGTTATCAATTGCGTTGGAGCGACCAACAGTTTTTTGATCAGCATAACTGGGAACAAGCTCAAGTGGTGCAGTTTTTTACTGATCAGGGTCTGTCTTTTAAGAATCAAGCCCCGCGTTTGCCTGGCCAGTTAGAAAAGCTCATCCTTACAAACTTACCCAATCTTGATGATTATTTTTTAGCTATTAGAGCTCAGGATGCTGCTGGTAATTGGTCAGCAATTAAGGAGATTCATGTTTCAAAAACAGATTAAGATCTCTTGTTCTGCAGATCTTACTAACTGTCAGGTTCAGCCCAAGCAACTCACCCTGTTTACGGATCAGCAAGTTCTATTACCCACTAACTCGATTCAAGCTCAATTAACAGTTGATAACCACAGCACAAGTGCTGCTTGCCAGTTGGGTTTAAGCTTAATTGATCAGTCTCCTGATCTTACTGCCCAACTGGGTCAGTTTTTATTAGTGCAAATTAGTAATGAGCAAAAAGTTTATTATCAAGGTAGTTGGCAACAACTCTTGTGGGGTGGTGATTTAACTCTTGGCATGGTATTGGCTCATAGCCAAGTTAATTATTTCTGGCAAGTTAATTTAGTAAAGCAACCTCCTTTAACATTGCAGCAACAAGGCTTTGCTTTTCAAGCCCAGTTAATGGTGAGTTGTCAGCAGCATCAAGTACCAATCTTTGATGATGATCAGCATGCCGTGCAACAAACCCACGATGTTTTATCTACTAGTAGTGCTATGGAGCTTCAACCAACTGTTTCTGCAACAACAGCAGTTTTATTAAGCTGGCAGTTAAAGTTAGTGGCGGCAATAGTGTTGTTATTAATATTGGTGATTTTAGGTAGAAAATTTTTTCAACTAAAAAACCATCAACCATAAGCGGGTAGGAGCTAGTTAAAGCAAAGTTAAAAAATCATAACTAGCGCTATCAAAGATCAATAGGTCTTTATTGTTAAAAAATTTTTAATCCACGAGTAGACAAATCTTTCAAGATCTAGCATAATAAATAATTGTCTATGGTACGGAAACTGCGTAATTTAAAACATACTTTAGCTCATTTGTTTCATCCGCGCCGATCAAACAAACACCGAGCCCGTTTACTTCATCCAGAAGCTTTAGCCTATTTAGCAGTGCTAGTAGTAGGCTTTTTTGCTTTAGTGAAAATTTTAGCCTATTCACCATTGTCTACCACTCATATTTTAGGTTTTGCTTCCAATATCACTGCCGAACAAGTAGTCAATCTCACTAATCAAGAACGCCAAGAACTAGGTTTATCTGAGTTAGTGTTAAATCCACAGCTAACGCAAGCAGCTTTAGCTAAGGCGCAACACATGTTTAACAATCAATATTGGTCTCATGTGGCCCCAGATGGCCGACAGCCTTGGGATTTTATCAAAGACAATGGTTATGTTTATAAGGTAGCTGGTGAAAACCTTGCTAGAGATTTTAGCACCACTCCAGCCATGATTGAAGCTTGGATGGCTTCACCAACTCATCGAGCTAACATTGTTAATCCTAAATATCAAGAAATCGGCATTGCTGTAGTTGATGGGGAGTTAGAAGGTTTTGAAACTACCCTAGTAGTGCAGCTTTTTGGCACCCAGCAAGACTTAACTGTGTCGCGTATTACTGATCAAGCTCAGCATCAACCAGGCACGGTAGCAGTACAACCCCAGTTTTTAGATCAACAAGATCGCGCTGCAGTTCTGGCCTCGATTAACTTGCCAGTTAAAGAGTTTCAAGCCCCACCGCTATTTACTCCCTTGCAGCTTACTAAAGCCTTTTTCTTAAGTGTGATTATCTTGATTTTAGTAACTTTAGCCTATGATGCTTTGATTATGGGGCATCGGAAGACCATGCGCTTGGTAGGAAAAAACTTAGCTCATATTTTTCTGTTTATTATGGTAGCCTTTTTAGTAATCTTTTTTAAGGGAGGAGTGGTGCAATGAAGAAAGAGTTGTTGCAACATAAACTAGCCTATACAGTTTTGTTAGTAGGCTTAGGGCTACTTACCATGCTGTTTTTTGCGGCCTGGCCGGATCGGTGGCTGCAGCGAGCTACTGCTGGTTTACTAGGCTTGTTTTACTTTGTTTGGGGATTGACTACTCATTTGCATACTCGCCATCTTAACAAGCAGATTGTTTTTGAGTATTTAGCTATTGCCTTGTTAGCAACAGCAATTTTAATGTTAATTACTTTTTAATGAAAGGAGTTTATGAAAGGCATTATTC
>WJLO01000055.1 GCA_014728425.1 Minisyncoccota bacterium
AAACTCAGTAGCACCGCATTGTCTACAGGAGCCCCCGATAAGCCCTTCATTGCTGATTACTCTATAGGTGACAGCACGACAGCTGGTACAGGATAAATTCCTAGTTACGCCAGCATAACCATGTTCGTGGCGGTATTGATTAATGGCTCTTATTAAACTAGGGATATCATCTCGTCTATTGAAATATCCAACTAATTCCCTGCTATAGTCCTCAATGGTTGATCCCTCAAGCTTTTCTGTGACTAGAAAATTATTACCGACAACATACATGCCTAACAGCTCAAGTTCTATGATGGTAAAATGAGTTTTTAAAAAATCTATAATAGCACGATTACTAGCGTTTTCTGCTAGAGTTTCTGCTGGGTTGCTATCTGCACTCGGATGAGTGTCAAGCGAACCACATTTGCACTTAAGTTGAGGTAATTGCAGACGATTTCCATCAAAGCCCTGAATGTCAATTGTTTCAAGACTTTGCTCAGAAACATCATGTAACCAAATATCTCCACATGCATGACAAAAACGCACTTCCAGATTCGGATTATATTGTATATGTTCATTTGTCGTAGAATCGTTTAAGGGATCGACTAAGGCGAGAAATATCCTTTTTACTAGCTGCAGCTGGGTATTACCTCCTAAAGCCTTGAGGGCCATCGCTAATGCTTCTCTTAACTTAAGCTTTTTATCCCCAATATCTTCGAACGGAAATTTAGCAATTGTTGTTTTTGAAACCGTATTTAAGGCAAGATAAACTCGGCCACACCATAAAGATATTTGAAATGGGTCCATGCCCTTTAGTCTAGCCAATTCTTGTAAACCTTTTAATACTTGTGTGCCTTGCCCACTATGCTCGCAATCAATCTCTCTAATTGCAGTAGTTTTTTGCAAAATTTTTTCGTCTTTGGCTTGAGGATAGTATCTCATTGCTGGTGATTCAGCCTCATGATGAAATCGTAGTTTAGCGCCACAGTTATCACAATTCTTTACTAAAGTAGTACGCCCTTCTGCTTTTGAAAAATGTTGTTCTGTACCACAGTAAGCACATATATATATGGCTTTTGTTCCTCCTTCTGCCCAGTAAGTTTTAGCTTTTGCAGGGGGGTAGTTACTTGATGAAATTGTTCTGTCGCTTGAGTCTGTTTTTTTATACGTTCTTAAAAGAATATCTAATGCATCTCTTCTTTGCGCATGTCCATAGAGTGCCATCATAAATTTGATTTTGGCGTATGGTCCTAAGTAAGAAGTAATGTGTTCAAAAGAAGGCCTATTTGAGTCAACAGCACCTGGATATTTCTGACTAAGTTTAACTAGATAACGATGTGCCCATTGATGTAAATCATGAATACTCATTTGACAACCATCAACAATCATTTTGAATTCAGCAATGCTAATAGGGTTAAGCTCTCCAGCTTCAGCTTTTCGCAGAGCAGGCCTGATAATCCTGTGAAAAGTTTGGTGTCTGGTAAGCCATGCTGGTTGCCTTTGAGTTATTATTGAGGTTTTTTCTGGACTTAGAGTCATACCTTGATCATAACAAAATCTTCAAATCAAGAGAAGGAGGTGAAGAGTTACTCCCGATCTAACGCGATAAAGTCTAAATATACTGATTGTCTTGAGCGCCTAGACCTTTTCAACCTCAGGAAGTTGGGCTTTTTAAGATATATAGATGTAAATGTCAATGGATTTGATAATTTTATATTATTAAGTTATATTAACTCTTAGTTATTTCTCATGTCCAGGCTAGTAAAAGAGTTACCACGACACGAAACTGCATATGTATTAACTGGATTGACGCGCTGGCTTCATCCAGCTCTCGCTCATACAGTCATAGGGCAGCTAGCAAAGGCAGGAATTCCAGAACTAGAAGTAAGGCAGAAAGCCTTTGGTGACGGCATGCCTTTATATTTGGTAGATTCTGCCCAACATGCCTTACTGCTGTATTGGTTAACGGGAGAGACCTGGGAGCAAGTTATCCCGGAACTCTGCTTAGTTGGTAGTGCACTGACGATTAATCCTGATCAAGCTGGTAGTAATGTAGATAGATTAGGAGTTTTTTTGGTTATAGATGGAAGACAAGATAGACGTACTAGGAAACCTTTTGCAGACGAAGGTATTGGCTTAAATGAAAAGGGTAATTTAATCGTTAAAAGCCAGTTTCTTTTTGTACCTGTGATAGCAAAAATCCTTGCTCATGTAGTAAAAGCAAGTTATGTATGCACAGTGGATTTGCATAGTCATTATGCAGCTAAGAGCTTTCGAGATGAAGGCCTAGATTTTATTAATTTGACAGCATTACCAGTATTTGCTGATGGCTTAATTCAGGGTGGTTATATCAATAGAGGAGATCAAGATGTGGTAATTTCGACAACAGATTTGGGTGGTTTACCTAGGGCCTATGCAATGAGTGAATTGCTGGATGTCTCATTGGCAATTATTTTGAAAAAAAGAAAGATGTCATCAAACGACGTTGACAGCCAGGTAGAGTCAGAGTTAGCTCATGGTGATTTAAAAGACAAGATAGTCATTTTGGTGGACGATATGATTGCTTCTGGGGGTAGTATGGAAAAGGCGGTTCAACTGATATTAAAGTATGGTGCCAGAGAAATTATCATTTGTGCGACTTTACCAGTTTGTTGTGGAAATTATTATACAAATTTAGAAAAGGTTTTGTCTTTTCCTCAAGTAAGGATGATTTTTGTGACTGACGCATTACCTTTACAGGATCGGCCTCAAAATGCAATCTCGCTGCCTTATGTTTTTGAAGAGGGAGAACAAAAACAAATGCAATATTTGCCTATAGGGCAATATTTGGGATGGGCAATATCAGTTTTACTGCGGAGTGCTGATTTATTAGAAGCAAAAAAGGAGCTCGGAAATGCGGTGTTAAACCTAAGAGATCCTTATAGTTTATATCAAGAGATTACTGGAGAAGAATTACAGCGGCCAGAAGATGTGGGTGTTTATCATAGGGATCAGCAAATACTACTTTTTTAATCCCCTCCCCTTGCCCCTTTCCCCTCACCTGCTACAATAGTAATTATGATTGAGATTAATCTTACTGCCCTCTGGGAGAGGCTGTCAGCGCCATTTATTTGGTTGGTGAAAAAGGTTAAAAAATGGTTTAATAAGTTGCTGGGCAGGCGGGCTCGGTCACGATATCGACGTACTACTGCTGCTCAGCAACGGTTGCGAACCATGCGGATTCTTCGTTGGACTGCGGTTTTAAGTTTGATCGGAGTGGTGATGATGATCATTGCCTTTTTTGGCATGTTTGCTTGGTATTCTCGAGATTTGCCCAAACCAGGTCAGATTGTCCGGAGACAAGGTTTTAGTACCAAGATTTATGATCGCGATGGGGCTTTATTGTATGATTTGTTTGAGAGCGAACGGCGTAATCCTATTGACATTAACAATGCGCCTGAGCATCTCAAGCAAGCCACGATTGCTATTGAAGATAAAGATTTCTACCAACATCAAGGCTTTGATCTACTTACTGCTTTGCGTATTCCTTATAATCTGGTTTTTCGTAAGCGGATTGTGGGTGGATCTACTTTAACGCAACAGTTAGTAAAAAACGTCTTACTTACCAGTGAGCGTAAAATCTCGCGCAAGTTTAAAGAGTTAGTGCT
The DNA here is from genome assembly GCA_014728425.1 of Minisyncoccota bacterium. Taxonomy (GTDB): domain Bacteria; phylum Patescibacteriota; class Microgenomatia; order UBA1400; family PJMF01; genus WJLO01. The sequence continues at coordinate 3,627 of WJLO01000055.1, forward strand.
AGCTATTCAAATTGAACGAACCTTTACTAAAGACGAGATTCTAGAGATGTATCTTAATGAGGCTCCTTATGGAGGCACTGCTTGGGGAGTTGGTACAGCTGCAGAAATTTATTTTAACAAACCAGTAGCAGAATTAAATTTGGTTGAGTCAGCGTTTTTGGCTGGTTTGCCTCAACGACCAAGCGCTTATTCTCCTTATACTGGCAAACAAGACGGAAATGGTGAACCGCTTTGGAAAATGCGTACTAAAGCAGTGTTGCGTCGAATGAAAGAAGATCAGTATTTAACACAACTAGCTTATGATGATGCAGTTAATCAGCTTGATAGTCTTGAGTTTGAAAAAACCGCTATTGAGATTAAGGCACCTCACTTTGTTTTTTATGTTAAAGATCAATTAGCAGAAATGTATGGTGAGGATTTAGTTGAGCGTGGTGGCTTAAAAATTACCACTACTCTAGACTTGGCCTTGCATGAAAAAGCACAAGAGATTGTAGCTGCAGAAGTAGCAGAAATTGAAGATTTGGACATCAGTAATGGAGCAGCAGTAGTGATGGATCCGCGCACTGGTGAGATTTTGTCATTGGTGGGCAGTCGTGATTATTTTAATGATGACATTGGCGGTCAGTTTAATGTAGCAGTGGATGGTTTGCGTCAACCAGGTTCATCAATCAAGCCAGTTACTTATTTAGCCTTAATGCAGCAAGGATATACTCCAGCAACTATGTTAATGGATGTGCAAACCAACTTTAAACCTAATGAACAAACCAAAGACTACATTCCCAAAAACTATGATGGTAAATATCGAGGACCAGTGAGTGTGCGCAACAGTTTAGGCAGCTCCTTAAACGTGCCTGCAGTAAAATCTTTAAGCTTAGTAGGCATTGAAAATTTTTTAACCCTGGCCAATGAAATGGGTTTAGCAAGCCTAGCACCTACCAAAGAAAACTTGCAACGATTTGGCTATGCTTTAACTTTAGGTGGTGGTGAGGTCACTTTGTTAGACTTAACCACAGCTTATAGTAGTTTTGCTACTTCAGGAATCAAGGTTGAGCCAGTGGCAATTCTTAAAGTAGAAGACCAAAATGGTCAGGTTTTATTTGAGCACAAACATTTGCAAGGAGCCCGTGTTTTTAGTGAAGCAGAAGCTTTTTTAATCAATCATATTCTTTCTGACAATAGCGCAAGATTAATCGCTTTTGGTGCTAACTCATTACTGAACACTGGTAAGCCCATTGCAGTGAAAACTGGAACTACTAATGATCAGCGAGACAACTGGACCATTGGTTGGAGCCAAGAAATCATTGTAGGAGCCTGGGTTGGCAACAATGACAATTCACCAATGAGCTATGTGGCCTCTGGTATTACTGGTGCTTCGCCAATCTGGCGCCAGATTATTTTTGCTGCTTTAGAAGCAGGTTATCAAGCACCAGACTGGGAAATTCCTGATAGTATTGAACAAGTTGAAGTAGATAAAGTTTCTGGCTATCCATCTCATGATGGCTTTGACAGCAAGCAAGAGTATGTTATTAAAGGCACCTTGCCCAATCCACCAGATCCAATTCACACCAAGTTAAAGTTGTGCAAAGGAGAGAATAAGCTAGCTACTGAAGCCAAGATTGCTGCTGGCAATTATGAAGAAAAAGAGTTTTTTGTTTTTCAAGTTTATGACCCAATTAGCGAAGATGGTAAAAATCGTTGGCAAGAAGGAGTAGATGCTTGGATAGCAGCACAAGAAGATGGTCGTTATAAACCACCAACTGAATACTGCGGTGAAGCTGGTGATGTTAATGTGCGCTTAGTCAAGCCAGAAAATGAAAAAATTTATGAGAGTGAAGAGATCGAGATCAAGGTAGAGGCTGGTAGTGGTGAAGGTATTGAAAAGATTGAGATCTGGGTCGATGGCAGCAAACGCGAAACCATTAATGACCATCGTTATGAAGGGAAACTAAAGCTAGCTAAGGGTAGGCATGAGGTTTTTGCTAAAGCACAGTCACGCACTGGTCAATGGTCAGAAAGCAACCATGCTAAGATTGGTACTGGCGGTGAAGATTGGCAAGAACCAGAGCCTACACCCACGCCAAAGCCTACTAAGACTCCAGTTACTCCAACCCCTAAATCCTCCCCTACTCCAGAACCAACTTTGGGAGTTTAAAAGATTGTCAAGTTTTTAAGCAGTTTAGATAGCATAAATATTTTTTTAAAGCTTTTGATATTTAGTTGCACTTTAGAGAGATCTGTTTAGTATGGATGATTAGTGGTTTTAAAAGATTGAGGTTGAGTAATTATTGGATTCCAATTTAGCCAGATAATTAGTAATAACAAGCCAATTTGTTGAGTTAATAAATAATGATCTAAGACTATGATTGGTGCTAAAATCAGCAAGCCAGGCTGTTTCCAAGACTTAGTTAATGCTAAAACTAGTAGCCCTAATAAACCGGTCTCTGCCAACCAAAGCAAGCCAAGATGATGAGCTGGTTGAGTAAAATCAACAAGCTCATTATTAACAACATAATCTTCTACTTGAGTAGTAAATTGATTAAAGCCAACTCCAAAGACTGGCTGAGCTAACCACATTTTAAGAGCAGCTTGGTTAAGCATATGCCGGCGAGTCAGACCTAATTGCTGAGGATAAATCTTGGCTAGTTGAGCAATTAGTATAGGAGTAAGTACCAACACAATAATTAATTTATGTAGCCTAAGTTTGACTCGCGTTAGTTTGTGTTTTGTTAACCACCATAAGCCCAGCCAAAGAGTTAACCAAGCCGAAACCGAGCGGGTTAGATAAAGGG
>WJLO01000056.1 GCA_014728425.1 Minisyncoccota bacterium
AAGCTAGTAAACCAATGCCGATTCTCACCCAAGTAATCAAACCCAAAAATAAAAAAATGTTTAACCAAGCGGTCATAAACAAAAAATAAACTAAGCCAGAAGCTAAAATAAAAGCAGTTCCCAAAATCCACATGCGGCGACGGTCGTGCATGCCTAATAATAAACTAATCAAGAACAACAATGCCCACATTGCGCAAGGATTAAAGCCATCTAGTAAGGCAATTATCAAAGTAAAAACTGGCAAAGAAAGAGTTTTGGCATTGACTTGGCCAACCAAAGGTAGCTCTACTTTTTCCAAGTCTAAGCTTGGCGGCGATTGCAGTGCTTGAGCAGACTCAGTGCCAGCTAAATCATCAACTACTGATGGAGAAGCTTCAGTTAAAGGCTGATCACTAGCAAGAGTGATTTCAATAACTTTAGGCAACAAGCCAGAATTTTTAATCAAGCCAGTCACCTGATCTGGTGAGTCTTGTTCTTGAGCATAATCAACCAACTCAGTAATCAACTTACCATGAGTTTCTTCATTAGCATAACCAACAAAGTACTGTTCTCCAATAACTGTCAAAGGTACAGTGCCAGCATTAATATTGGCAGATTGAGCTACCAAAGTCATAATCTGAGCATTAATTTGCTCTTCTATTTGATAAACCAAGATCTTTACTTGAGGATGGGTTTGTTTGTACTGAGTTAAAAACTCTTTTTCTGCCTGGCAATGGGGGCAAGTTTTTGATGCAAATAAATGAATGGTTACTGGAGCTGTGCCTGATTGAGTAGTTTGTGCCCAACTCACACCAGTGAACAATGATAATGCTGTTAAAACACCAATAACAATAAATAATAATCTTTTCATGGACTTTTATCTTAATCTAATCGTTGCAAAACTGCAAACCTAATTCTATGAAATTGATCTTTGATTAGCTGATAAGAAAAGCCTTTTTTCATTGCCAACCTAGTAAGTTTGGCTGGCAACTCAGCTTGTTCAGTCAACTCTAAAAAAACATAGCCATTACTAGTTAAAAACTGCTGGCTTTGCGTTAATAATTGACTGATATATTGTAAACCATCAACGCCACCATCTAATGCCATCAATGGTTCGTAGTTTTTAACTGACTGGGGTAAGCCAGCGAGCTGATTAGTAGCAATATAAGGTAGATTGGCCACGATTGCAGTCAGTTTAAAATGAGGATCATAATCAGTTAACAAATCACTCTTTAACAAACAAAACTGAGTTTGAGCAACAGGGTCTACCAAGTTAGCTAAGTTTTGTGCTGCTACTGTTAAAGCAGCTGGATCAATATCAGAAAGAATCATCTCTAAATTAAACTGTGATTGTAAAGCTAAAAATAAACTTACACCAATAACTCCACTACCAGTGCCAACATCAGCAACTCTTAGTAATGTTGGCCCAGCTACCAGTTGAAGCTTTGCTAATAATTCTGTCTTAACTAAATTCACTAGCTGTTCAGTTTCTATACGTGGAATCAGTACATCATTATTTACTTTAAATACCTGATCAACAAACTCAACCTTGCCAGTAAGATATTCCACAGGTGTATGATCAGCAACTGGCCAATTGTTAATTAACTTTGCTTGACCAAACTTAATTAGTTGATTTTTTTCATAGGGAGTAAATTGACGGTAAACTGACATAAAAAAACTCCTCTTGCGTTTTTAAACAAATTATATAAAGATATGGCAACACCAACAAAATACTTTATAATAACCTAACCTTATCACTAATTATCTTACCTTAAGGAGTTAATCATGGCTAGAAAAAAATCCGCCAACAAAAATAAAACCAATCAACAAAATCCCTACTCTTTTGAAAATGTTGTAAGTACCATTAATCAAAATTTTGGTTTAATTATGTTGATTGGCATCAGTTTTGTAATTGGTTTTTTAGTAGGATCTTTGTGGACTGAAAACCAACTGCTCAAATCAAATAAAATCAGTGATGCTAACCAGCCTCAAGTAGCTGGCGATCAACCTCAAGTTCCAGCTGGCCCTTCTGAGGAAACTTTAAAAAAAGTTCCTAAAGTCAGTAAAGATGATCATATTCGTGGTAAACAAAACGCTAAAATAGTTTTAATTGAGTATTCTGATTATGAATGCCCTTTTTGTTCCCGTTTTCATCCCAATATGAAACAGATTCGTGATGAATATGGCGATGACGTAGCTTGGGTTTACCGCCATTATCCTTTGGAAATGCTACACCCCAATGCGAAAAAAGCTGCTGAAACTAGTGAATGTGTGGCTAAATATGCTGGCAACGAAGCTTTTTGGCAGTTTTCTGATACTATTTATGAACGCATCAGCAATGACAAAACCATTACTAGTGAAGAAAATCTTTTAAAACTGGCTGGCGAGGTAGGTGCTAACTCCAATCAAATCAAAAACTGTCTTGATGGTGGAGAAATGACAGCAGTAGTAGAAGACCAACAGGCAGGTGGCAGCAATGCTGGTATTGGCGGCACTCCAGGAACAATCTTGGTTACCAAAGATGGCAAATATGAGTTGATTTCTGGAGCACAGCCAGTTGAACAGCTGAAAACTACTATTGAGAAGTACTTATAAAACTAATCTCAGTAAAACAAATTAACACACTCAGTCTTTAAATCTTTAAAAATCCTGAGCCTTATAAATCA